>DASYIJ010000121.1:0-2921 GCA_035997675.1 Solirubrobacteraceae bacterium | reverse complement strand
AAGTCGCTGCGCCTGCCGTCGAAGGCCGCGGACCGGCTGCTCGCCGACGTGCGCAATACGGACCTCGACGCGCTGCGCGAGGCGATCGGCTCCATGGCCGATCTCGAGCTCGACGCCCGCGGATTTCGCGAGGCTCCGCGCGAGACGTCGGCGGTGCGGGCGATGCTGCGCATCGCGGCCTGAGCTCAGTCCGCTCGCTCGACCTCTCGCGCCGGCGGCGGACCCAGGTCGCGCTCGGCCGCCGTCGGTCCCACGTCCACGATCCGTCCGAGGCTCGCGCCGACTCGGTCGTAGTAGCGCAGCACGTAGGTGCGGTAGAAGATCGCGAGGGTGTCCCAGGCGATCCGTACGGCATCGGCCAGGCCGATACGGGGAAAGGGTCGCTCCTGCGTGATCACCACCGGGACCTCGACGATCCGGAAGCCCAGCCGGTGGGCGTTGACGAGCGCCTCGAGGTCATGGGCGAAGCGCTTGACCAGCAGGCGGGGGACGACCAGCTCGAGCACGTCGCGCCGGTACAGCTTCAGGCCCGTCTGGGTGTCGTGCACCGGCAGGCGAAAGAGCGCGCGCACGAGGACGTAGTAACCGAGGGAGAGGATGCGGCGCCGCAGCGGATAGGCGATGCGCGACCCGCGGTGCAGCTTGGAGCCGATGACCACGTCGGCGCGGTCGCCCACGAGCGCGTCATGGAGGATCGCGAGCTGGCGCGGGTGCACGTCGAGGTCGGCGTCCATGAACATCACCAGCTCGCCGCGGGCAAGCTGCGCCCCCCGCACGAGCGCCCAGCCCTTGCCGGCGTTGCGGTCCAGGCGCACCAGGCGCACGTGGTCGAGCTCCGCTGCGGCCTCCTGCGCCCGGTCGATCGTGCCGTCGGCGGAGCCGTCGTCCACCAGAAGGATCTCGTAGGGCGCGCCGAACTCGGCCATCGCCGCGTCGGTCTCGCGCAGGGTGCGGCCGATCCGCTCGGCCTCGTCGAACGCCGGGATCACCACGGAGATGCGCTGCTCGCCCGGGGGCACGACCCGAAGGCTATGTCCGCGAGCGAGCGGGCGGCTGGTCCCTCGCGACGAGCGACAGGGACCAGCGACTACGTCCGCTGCGGGCTAGGAACCGGCGCTGCCGCGCAGGCGCGCAGCGCGCGCCTTCTTGCGACCGCCGTTGTTGCGGTGCAGCGCGTGGGACTTGACGGCTTTGTCGATGCTGCTGACCAGCTCGCGGTGATCGGATTCGACGCGGTCGCCGTCGCCGGCCTGGACCGCCTCCTCGAGGCGCCGGAAGTAGGTCTTGACGCGCGAGGTGTAGCGGCGGTTCTCGAGCCGCTCGCGCTCCGAGCGCTGGATCCGCTTCTTCTGCGAGTGAATGTTGGCCATGACAGCGATTCGCCGCGGTCGTGGCCGCGGCGGCGCACCGTACTATAGCGCGGGCGTGCCGCCCGATCCGTCCGTCCCGAGCCACGACGCGCCCGCGGCGGAAGCCGCTGTCCCACCCCGTCCCCGCCGACGCCGGATCTCGGTCAACACCGCGATCTTCTCGATCGGCACGGGCCTCTCGCGGATCGCCGGCCTCGTCCGCGAGATCCTCGCCTCGAGCTATTTCGGCACGAGCGGGCCGTTCTCGGCGTTCACGATCGCCTTCCAGATCCCCAACCTCCTGCGTCAGCTGGTGGCCGACTACGCCGTCTCCGCCGCGTTCGTGCCCGTGTTCACGGAGCTCCTGGAGAAGGACCGCAAGCGCGATGCGTTCCGGCTCGCATCGACGCTCTTCTTCCTGATCCTCATCGTGCTCGGCGCGATCACGGCGCTGTTCGTGGTCGCCGCCCCGGTGATCATGCCGCTGTTCACGGGCGACACGTTCAGCGCCCAGCTCGATCAGCTGACGGCCGGGCTCGCCCAGGTCCTGTTCCCGATCGTCGTGCTGCTCGGGCTGAACGGCCTGTGCGTGGGCATCCTCAACGCCTACGACCACTTCACGGTCCCCGGCTTCGCGCCGCTGGCGTGGAACCTCGTGATCATCGTCCTGCTGATCGCGCTGAAGCCGCTGTTCTCCGGGCCCGACCAGCTCTACGCCTACGCGATCGCCGTGCTCGTCGGGACCGCCGTGCAGTTCCTGCTCGCGCTGCCCGTCCTCCACCACCTCGGGTTCCGCCTGCACTTCACCTTCGATTGGCGGGATCCGCGGGTCGCGCAGGTGCTCAAGCTGCTGCTGCCCGTGACGCTGGCGCTCGGCGTCATCAACTTCGACCTCGTCATCAACGCGACCCTGGGCTCGCTCGTCTCCGACCAGGCGCCGCGGGCGATCGACGCGGCCTTCCGCATCTACATGCTGCCGCAGGGCATGTTCAGCGTCGCGCTGGCGACGGTGCTGTTCCCGGCACTTGCGCGGTTCGCGGCGCGCGGCGACATGGACCGCCTGCGCGCCGCCTGCGCCAACGGCATGCGCCAGATCTTCCTCCTGCTGATCCCGGCGGCGGCGATCACCGTGGTGCTGGCGACGCCGATCGTCCGGCTGATCTACCAGCACGGGTCCTTCGGGGCCTCATCCACGCGGCAGGTCTCCGAGGCGCTGTTCTGGTTCTCCTTCTCGCTGCCGCTCAACGGCGTCAACCTGCTGCTCACGCGCACGTTCTTCTCGCTGCAGGAGCCGTGGCGGGCGACGCAGCTGGCCGCGGTCAACGTCGGGATCAACTTCGCCGTGTCGCTCGCGCTCTATGCGCGCTTCGGCATCGCCGGCCTCGTGATCGGCACCGTCATCGGCAACGCGGGCATGATGATCGGGCAGGCGTACTTCCTGCGCCGCCAGCTCCACGGGCTCGAGGGGCGGCGCACGACGATCGTGACGGCGCAGGTGCTGGGGGCCTCGGTGCTGCTCGCCGTCGTCACCTATGGCGTCTGGTATGGGCTGGATGCCGCGCTCGGACGCGC
>DASYIJ010000120.1:0-13053 GCA_035997675.1 Solirubrobacteraceae bacterium | reverse complement strand
GCGAGCGGGAACGCGATGCCGGTCTCCGCCTGCCAGCGCATCGCCCGACCCCCTCTGATGAACGGCAGGATGAGGATCCGGTCGCGCGCAGACACCCGGCTCTTGTAGAGGCCGGCGGTGATGAACCTGGGCGAGCGGTAGGAGTCATGGAAGCGCGGCAGCCCGCGGTTGGGGAGGATCAGCACGATCCCCAGCGCGACCAGCAGCCATTTCCCGAGGCTCGGCCTCCGGGTCAGCCACAGGGCGATCATCACGCCCGCCACCAGGAACATGGCGGCCAGTGCGCGAGCGGGCAGCGCGTAGCGGGCGAACGGGATGTGGGTCATCAGGTCCCACGGCAGCCAGATCCGAGCGCTGGCCCCGGCCACGTGCAGTCGCGTCCCGAGCGACATGACCGCGGCCAAGACGAAGGTGAGCACGAGCGCCCATTCCGCGGCGCGCTTCGGCCGCTGGGCGGCGAACAGCCCGATCGCGACGAGCAGCGGGATGCCGACGAAGGCGCCCTGCTCGGACATGTTCCCCCTGAAGCTCTGGGCGATCGCCTGGAAATCGCTGCGGCCCACCCGCGTCAGTCCGGTGGGAATGACGAAATTCGCCAGGTCCGACGCGTAGACGCCCGGATATGCGGAGGGCGTGGTCCCGGACTTGAAGAGCGTGTAGTAGAGCAACGGGCTGACGACCACGGCCATCGCCACATAGGCCAGCGCGATCATCCCCGCCGTGTTCGCGAGCCGGCGCCGGCGCTCGGACAGCAGGGCGGTGACGGCGAACGCGAACCCGCCGAAGAGCGTCATCAGGAGCAGCATCTCCGTCGAGATGAGGAACTGCCCGATCAGGCAGGCGCCCAGGAGCAACACGAAGCGCCGTGAGCTCAGCGATCCCTCGACCTGGCGTATCACCAGCAGCGCGCACAGCGGTAGGAACGGGACCAGCGACAGGTGCAGGTGCCCGCCCCATATCGCGCCGAGGACGAAGTCGGAGAACCCGAAGACGTAGCCGCCGACCACCGAGGGCCAGAACCGGCCCGTCAGATGCCGGCAGAGCAGGAACGCCGCGAACGCGCTGAGGACGGGTGCGAGCAGCGCGATGACGTTGAAGGCGACCACCGGCCCGGCGAGCAGCGTGATCGGCATGACGAGCAGCCCCGGCCCCGGGATGCTCGTCGTCCACATGAGGTTGAAGCCCTCGGGCGCGAACAGCGAGTGGGTGACGATGGGGTCCAGCCCGTGGCCGATCGCGTGCGGCCACCAGGCGAGCATCCACATGAACAGGTTCGGGTCATCGCCGGAACCGAGAATCACGCGGTCGGGTGCCCGGAGCACGGGCCCGCCAAAGAAGAAGAGCGAGAGTGCGAGGTACAGCGCGAGAGCGCCCAGCGATGGCGGCACACGCCGCAACTTCATCGCCGCCCACGGGTTCCTCTTGACGCGGGTCGCCGCCGGGGCCAGCGGGGGCCGGTCCGCATCAACGAACCCACTCGTAAGGAGGCTTCGCTTTGCGACGCTCACGTTTTGTGCTGGGCGCGGTGGCGGCGCTGTGCGCCCTCGTGGTGATCCTGCCCGCAGGGGCGCAGGCCAGGGTCCATCACGTCAGCATCATCGCGGTTCCGAATCCCATCGACGCCGGAGACCCGGTGGCCATCGTCGGCCACCTCACCGGGCCGAACAACACCAACCGGCAGGTCAACCTGTTCCATCGTCTGCCGAACCAGTTCGCATTCACGTTCGTGCAGTCGGTCCGCACCGACGCGCACGGTAATTACCTGATCACGAGGGGCCCCGGTGTCGTGGACACCAATCGGTCCTGGTTCGTGCGCTCGTTGGGCGCGAAGAGCCGCACGGTCCACGAGCGCGTGCACGCGCTGGTGACGCTCAACGCCTCGACGACGCAGGCCAAGAGCAACCAGCCCGTGCTGTTCACGGGTCACGTGACGCCCAATCACCGCGGCGACCGGGTGTTCCTGCAGCAGCAGGTCGGCAACAGCGGCGATGACTGGCGGACAATCGACTCCGGGCGTGTCGGCCCGGCGTCGAACTACGGGATCGCTCATCGCTTCCGTGTGCCGAACGGCGATGGCATCACCGTGCGGGCGCTCATCCGCCGCGACCGTCGCAACCTGGCGGGGGCGTCGTCCTCGCTCGATTTGACGGTCCAGCAGAACCAGAACCCCAATTTCACGATCAACGCCTCGGCCGACCCGATCAACGTCGGGCAGTCCGTGACGCTGTCGGGGGTCCTGGCGGCGCCGAACAACGCCAACCAGACGGTCACGCTGTACGGGCACGAGAACGGTCGGCCCTACACGGCGATCACGTCGACCACGACCGACGCAACCGGGCACTACTCGTTCACGCAGACGCCCATCCATACGACCGTCTACCAGGCTCGCGCCGGTGGAGGCCGTCGGACGGCACAGGTGTTCGAGGCGGTGCGCGACGTCATCTCAACGGTCAGTGTCAATCCGAGCAACCCGACCGTCGGGCAGGTCGTCTCGGTGAAGGGCACGGTCACGCCGGACAAGACCGGGCACTTCATCGAGCTGCAGAAGCTCGGTCGCGACGGTGACTATCACACCATCGAGGTCGTCCGTGTCGGTGGCGGCTCGCACTTCGAGTTCCTCGTGCGCTTCGGCGTGCCGGGGACCAAGCGGCTGCGGGTCCACATCAACGGTGGCCCGTTCAACTGGGGCGACACCAGCGACCCCGTCAACGTGACGGTCTCGCCCGGGTCGCCTTCGACCACCAGCGGGCCGACCACGAGCTCGTAGGCGAGTCGACACGACGCAACGTGCGGGGGCCCCCTCCAGTCGAGGGGGCCCTCGTTCTACTGCTGATAGCCCTCGACCGTGCCCGGGTCCCGCGCCTGCGCCTGGTCGGGGTCCGCGCCGGCATCGCGCAGGGCCCGGCGCTGGCGCAGTAGGTCCCAACACTGGTCGAGCTCGACCTCGACCGCGCGCAACCGCTCCGTCTCCGCGTCCAGAGCATCGGGATCGGAGCGATCCGTCTGCTCGCGGTCGCGTAGCTGCTGCTCTTCGTTCACCAGGCGTTCGATGCGTGCCGCAATGGTCTCGTCGCTCATGCTCCCATCCTACGCCGTGGCCGCGGCGCCTTCGTACCCCGTGGCCCGGCTCACGCCGGTGGGACCGCGCGTTGGCCCCGCAGCTTGGCCCGCGGGCTGTCGATCACGAGGCCCCGTCGACGCAGTCCGGTGAGCCGCGGCTCGTCGTCGGCGAGCGTCGCGAGGGTCGCGTAGCGCGGGCGGTGGCGAACCGTCATCACGCGTCCCGCCAGCGGCGTGGGGCGACCGTCGATCTCACCGCGAACCCCGCCGTAGCCGGGCTCGATCGCCAGCGTCAGCGTGCTGGCATTGCCCGCGACCAGTGGAGGAAACGACCCGCCGTGGGCCGCCAACGGCGTGACGACCATTCCCTCCGCGCCCGGCGCGAGGATCGGCCCGCCGGCGGCCATCGCGTAGGCGCTGGAGCCGAGCGCCGTCGCCACGACGAGACCATCGCCGGCGACCTGCGCGTAGAGCACACCGTCGACCGTGACGGAAACCAGGATCTGACCGGTGCCGTCGCGGACGATGGCGACGTCGTTGATTGCGACGCCCTCGTGCGCCTCGGCGAGGGCGACGTCGAGCCCCGACACGGCCAGCGGGGTCCAGCGGCCGGCCGCGACCTGCTCGAGCGCCCAGGTCACCCGCTCGGCGCTCACCGAGGTCAGCACGCCGATGCTGCCGCACGCGACTCCGAGCACGGGACGCGAAGACGGCGCGCCGGCGTGCAGCGCGGTCAGCGCGGTGCCGTCTCCTCCCAGCGCGAGCAACAGGTCGCAGGCCGCGGCGTCGATCGGGTCCGCCACCTGGCGTGACTGGCCGGGGACCGGCACCTGGCCGACCGCCACCGTGTGCGCCGCCGCCCAGGCGAGGATCTCCTCCAGCACTCGCTCCACGGGCCGGGTCGGATGAACGACCAGGCCCAGTTGGCCCAGCGCCGCTCCCGGCGCCTCGGTCGCGTCGGACCGGTTGGAGAGGGAGGAGGAGGGGTCCATGGCCCCGATTCTCCACGATCGCCGAGCGGGGGCGGTGCGACCCGCGAGCGGGTGCGCGAGACTGTTCCCGTGACCGCGGCCACCGGGCGGCGCTGCTTCGGCGACGGCGACCCAATGTTCGAGCACTATCACGACGGGGAATGGGGCTTCCCGGTCCTCGACGACACCGGACTTTTCGAACGGATGAGCCTCGAGGCCTTCCAGTCCGGGCTGTCGTGGCGGACGATCCTCGCCAAGCGCGAGGCCTTCAGAGCCGCCTTCGCCGGTTTCGACCCGGATGCCGTCGCGCGCTTCGGCGACGCCGCGGTCGATCGCCTGCTGACCGATGCGACCATCGTCCGCAACCGGGCGAAGATCGAAGCGACGCTCGCCAACGCCCGTGCCACGGTGGCGCTGCGCGACGCCGGCGAGCCGCTCGAGGCGCTCGTCCGCGCGCACGCGCCGCCGCCACAGGACCCGCCGCCCGCGACCTGGGCGGACGTACCGGCGACCCGGCCTGAGAGCGTGGCGCTCGCGCGCGAGCTCAAGCGCCGCGGCTTTCGCTTCGTCGGTCCGACGACGCTCTACGCGCTCATGCAGGCCTGCGGCGTGGTGGACGACCACCTCGCCGACTGTCCCGCGCGACCCGCGGTGGAGCGAGCTCGCCGCGCGGCCGGCCTGGTTTGAGGTGAGCGGGAGGCACGCCGGAGCGAACGGCGGAAATCCCCCAATCGGCAGATTGTTGGCAGATTCGGGTCTGGTGATGCTGCAGGCGTGGCTTTTGTCCTGCAGTGGCGCAGAACGTGATCGGTGACCAGCGGTCCGGCCTCGATGAACGGGTCCGGATTCTGCTCGGAGTGGCACTGGAGGGCCTCGTGCTCATGGACGACGCGCGGCGCTACGTGAGCGTGAACGAGCCGGCCGCGGAACTCTTCGGCACGCCGCCCGAGGTCGTACTCGGGCGCCGCATGGACCACTACACACCGAGCGAGCGCCGTCCGCGGGTCGAGCGCTTCTGGGAGGGCCTCGAACGAGCGGGGCGGCTGGAGGGCCGCGGTCCCGTCGCGCGCGATGACGGGTCTCAGCGCATGATCGAGTACCGGGCCTACTGGCGGTTTGCCCCGAACCGTCATCTGTTTGCGTTGCGCGAGGTCCGTCCACCGGCGGTGCCGCTGCTCACCTCGAACGGTGAACCGGTTCCGCGCCTGACGCCACGCGAGCTCGAGGTCCTCCAGCTGGCCGCCGACGGGCGCACGACGCGCGAGATCGCCGAAGCGCTCGTCGTCAGTCCCGGCACCGTCAAGACCCACCTGCAGCACATCTACGCGAAGCTCGATGCGCGCGACCGGGTGGCGGCGGTTGCCACCGCGATGCGCCTCGGCCTCATCGCATAGCGGTCCGGCCTCGGGCGGGCCGCGACCGTGGTTGGATCAGTGGCCGGGTTCGAGGATCAACGCGCCCGGGCTCGGGTAGTCAGGGCTGCCGGTGATCCCGTCGTGTCCGATGGTGCACGGGTGGGTGACCTGAGCCTGCCTCGCGATCTCGGGATGTACCGAGCTCTCGTCATAGGTGCAGAGGATGGTCATGGGCCACGATGCGAACACCAGATTCACGAGCGATTCGTAGCGTGTCCAGAGGAGCGCCTCGGCGTCGGACCCAAGCCACATCGGGTCGCCGAGAATCCGAACCCATGGGGCGCCGCCGTGAAGCTGGTCGCTCGAAAATGTCCTGAGGGCGTCCAGGGCCGCGGCCGGGGTGTTGTACCAAGCCGTCGAGTCGACGAACTCGATCCGTCGCGCCGCTGGGCCCAGCTGTGCGCGCAGCAGCGCGATGCTCTCGGTCTTCGCCATCACCAGCACGGCCTCGGAGCGCTCGACCCCCTTCTCCAGAAACGGGCCTGCCGTGTCGACGAACTCGTTCGCCGCGGAGTAGAGCAGCGCCTTGTGGTCGAGCATCGCCGTGCTCGCCGGGCCCCCGCGGACCAGATAGTCGATCGTCACTTCCAGCGCCTCGGCGAGAGCGGAAAGCGTGTCCGGGCGCAGGTTCCTACGACGTCCGGATTCCACCTGGGCGATGCCCGACCAGCTGATCCCGGAATGGAAGGCGAGCGCCTCCCGGCTCCAACCCCGGCGCTCTCTCGCGGCGGTCACACGGTCGCCGATTCCTGGGTGTTCTGGCTGGCTCGTCTCGATCTCCTTCTGGTATCCCCGGCTCCGTTTGCCACGCGCAGCGGCATCCCTGTTTGGCCCGCGTCGCCGTATGGTACAACTGAGTGTGTCAAGTGACAACGAGGTGATCGCTGCGCCTGTCCCCAATTATGTCCCACGCAGCGTCGGAGCCGCCGCCGAAGCCCTGCTCGGTTCACGTGACGACGCTGAGCAGCTCATGCGTGTATTCGACCGGAGCCCTGTGCCGATGGTGATGATCGACGATCGGCGGCGGTACGTCGAAGCGAACGGCCCTGCCCGGTTGGCGTTCCGGCTCGGACTGGCCGAGCTGCGCAGCTACACGATCAACGATCTGACCGCTCCGGAAGCGATGGCGAGCATGGAGGCGGCGTGGACACGGCTGCTCGAGACCGGCACGGTGGCCGGGTCATCCGCGGTCGCGGGACCTGACGGTGGTCACTTCGACGTCGTTCATTGCGGCGTGGCCAACGCGCTGCCCGGGTTGCATCTCGTCGCGTTCGCCCCTGCGGGCTGGTCCGAGGACGAGCTGAGCTTCCTCCAGACGGACAACGTCCACCAGCCACTCGCGCCTTTGACCCCACGCGAGCGAGAGGTCCTGCAGCTCGCCGCCGAGGGGCTGACCGGACCGAAGATCGGGGAGTCCCTCTTCGTCAGCGCGGGAACCGTGAAGACGCACTTCGGCAACGTCTACAAGAAGCTCGGCGTCCGCGACCGCGCGGCCGCGGTGGCGAGAGGCCTGCGGTTGGGCCTCATCGTCTGAGGATCGGCTGCCGGCCGCAACGGCTCATCGCGGGCGGGCTTCGTCGCGGAGCTGGCGGCGGGCGCGCAGGTAGGCAACGGCGAAGCCGGCCGCCATGAGCATCGCCAGGCCGAGCGCGATGAGCAGCCACGGCGGCCCGCCGTCGCGGTGGACGGGGCGGCCGGTTTCGCGCGTGAAGCGCTGCGCCTGGCGCTGGGAGAACTCGACGTCCGTGTCGATGCGGACCGGTGGCGCTCCGTTCGGATGCAGCGTTCCGGCCACGTGGTAGCGGCCCTGGGTCGGCGTCCCCGGCAGGGGGATCGGGAAGCGGATCTCCGACGCCGGCGCGAACGTGTCGAGGTCCACGCCCGTGGTGAGGATTGGCTGCCCGTCCTGGCTCACCGTCACGTTGCCGCGCGTGGGCTTGATCAGGGTGTTCCCGCGGTTGCCCAGCCGCAGCGCGATGCGCACGCCGGCGGGCGAAGCGTCGACCGCGGCGCCCTCGAACGCCAGTCGGGCCCGGCGCGCCCCGGGAACCCGCACGAGCACGGCGATCGCGAGGCGCGACCGGAAGGCGAGGCGCAGAGCGTTGCCGCCGCGCTGCGCCGCACGGCGCTGGCGCGCCAGCTCGGTCGGGTCGCTCGCGACGACGCCGGCGACGTGGTCGCCGGGTCGCGCGCCGGCGGGGACCTGAACGGCGAAGGGGACCGTTACGGCCTGCCCCGCGGGCAGCGTGAGTCGGCGCCGTCCCAGTCTGAGCCAGCGCGCGGTGGCACGCGGGCGGCCGTCGCGGTAGTCGAGTCCGCCGGTCGCGGCGGTCCCTACGTCGGCGGCCTGAAGAAGAACCGAGCGAGCCTGGGTCGAGCGGCTGACGATCTGCACGCGCCCCGCCACCGTCGTCCCGTGACGGGCGGCGAACGTGAAGTAGGGCCCCGCTTCGTCGGCGCCCAACGAAAAGCCGAGGTCCTCGGCGTCGGCGGCCGAGGCGCCGAGAAGGACGGCGATGAGGACGGGAACGAGGAGCCGGGCGCTCCCGGCGCGGGCGGTTATGGGCCGGTGGCGAGCGTCGTCGTGATCGTGCTGGTGTACGTGCCCGCCACCGCGCCGGCCGGCACGCTGAGGAGTAGATCCCCTCCGGCCACGTTCAGCGGCGTGAAGATCCACTCGCCCAGGCCCGTGGCGATCGCTGCGGTGGCGATCTTCTGCGTCGACCCTCCATCGATCGGCGCGGCCGTCGCCACCGGCACCGGCGCGACCGAGAGATTGCCCCCCGTGGTGGTGGGAACCGCCGGTGTCGCGAGGCTCATGGAGCCGGTCGGCAGTGTGCTCGGCGATCCTCCGCCGGTGGTGAACTGCGATGCCGCCACCGTCACGTTCCATCCGTTGAGCAGGCTGCCGCGCGCGTCCGTCACCGCCCATGTGTTGATCGAGGCGTGGACCGACTGAGCGAGACCGGTGAGCGTGGTGTTCGGGAAGTTCTGAGCCGTGAACGGTGTCGTGTAGGTGAGCGTTCCGGCACCCAGCGTGATCGACGGGGTCGTCGTCGCCGCGGTCGCGCTCCCCGGGAGCGCCCCGAGCGTGACGAGAACGACGAGTAGGAGCTTGGTAGCCGTGAAACGCCGGGCCATCCGTACCTGATCGGCATCGCCGGGCAAGCGCGGCATCGGTAGAACTGGGGATTCAGGGTCAGTGCTCGAGTCGACCGACGGGCAGCGCCTCGCCTGCGCCGCCGCCCGTGAGGGCGATCTCGCCCCGCTGCAGGCCGAGCGCGATCGCGTGCGGGCGGTTGTTGGCGCCCAGCTTGGCCAGGCAGTGACGGACGTGGGTTTCGACGGTCGCGGTGGAGATGCACAGGGTGGCGGCGATCGTCTCGCCGGTCTCGCCCATGGCCACGTGCGCGAGCACCTCACGCTCTCGATCGGACAGGGGAGCGTGTGGTTCGGACGGCTCGCGATCGTCTCGCGTCGGTCTCACCGAGGACGAGTCGATCGTGGGTAGCCCGAACACCGCGAGATGCCGGCCCGGCTCGAAATGGGCCGTCGCGCTGAACTCGATCTTGATCCGCACCCCATCGGGCAACGCCACCTCGTATGCCCCGGCGAGCGTGCCCGCGTCGAGCAGTTCGTTCCAGCTCGATTCCATCTCCGCGCGGTGCGCCGCGGGAGTGAGGTCATCGACCGTCAGCTCGAGCACTCGTTCCCGCGACAGCCGCAGCAGCAGGCACGCGGCCCGGTTCGCGTCGACGTATCGCCGGTCGTCGTCTGCGATGAGCATCGGGAGCAGGCTCTGCTCGAAGAAGCCCGTGGACGGCTGCGGGGTCCGGTGTCGGTCCATGACTGGTGGTGGGGACAAGATCCACCGTTCGGAGGGCAAGTATCCGCGGTCCCCGGCCCCCGTTGGAATCTGCCGAACGGGGGGTATCGCCGTCCGATCGGGGGATATTTCCCCCGCGACGGCGCCCTAGAGGTCGACGGACGCCATCCCGGCCTCGTCGTAGCGGGCGCCGGCGACGCGTGGCAGCTCCGCGTCGATTCGTGCGAGGTCATCCTCGCTGAGCTCGACGTCGACAGCGGCCGCGTTCTCCTCGAGGTACTTGCGCCGCTTGGTACCCGGAATCGGAACGACATCGTCGCCCTGGGCCAGCACCCACGCGAGCGCCAGCTGCGCCGGGGTCACGCCCTTCTCGGCGGCGATCTCGGCAACCTTGGAGGCGAGCTCCAGGTTGGCGTCGAGGTTCTCTCCGGTGAAGCGGGGACCGGACCGTCGGAAGTCGCCCTCGTCGAGCTCGCCCGGGGACTTGAAGCGTCCGGAGAGAAAGCCACGCCCGAGCGGCGAGTAGGCGACGAACCCGATCCCGAGCTCGCGGCACGTGGGGAGCACTTCGCTTTCGGGGTCTCGCGTCCACAGCGAGTACTCGGTCTGCACGGCCGTGATCGGGTGGACCGCATGCGCGCGCCGGATCGTCTCGGGCGCCGCCTCGCTGAGCCCGAGATGGAGGACCTTGCCCTGCTCGACGAGCTCGGCCATCGCTCCCACGGTCTCCTCGATCTCCACGTTCGGGTCGACGCGGTGCTGGTAGTACAGGTCGACGTGGTCGGTGCCGAGCCGCTTCAGCGATCCCTCGATCGAGCTGCGGACGTGCTCGGCCGAGCCGTCGAGCGGGCCGATCGTCGACATATCGCCCGGCACCGTCGAGGGGTCGATTCGCCGCGCGAACTTGGTCGCCAGCACGTACTCGTCGCGGTGCCCTGCGATCGCGCGGCCCACGAGCTCCTCGTTGGTCATCGGGCCGTAGAGCTGGGCGGTGTCCAGGAAGTCGACCCCGAGCTCGAGCGCGCGCTGGATGGTCGCAATCGCCTCGCCCTCGTCGGCCGCGCCGTAGAAGGCCGACATGCCCATGCATCCGAGTCCGAGAGCCGAGACCTCGAGCGAGCCAAGCTTGCGCCGTTTCATTGCCCCTCCAACATCGCGTTCGTCGAATTCAGCCTAGATCCCTTGTCCTGCCCGGTCCTCGGGGCGCCACAAACATGGCCCGTGAACGCGTGGTCGCTGCGGAATACTGGGCGGGCGATGTCACAGCAGAACGTGGAGATCGTGCGCGGCCTCTACTCCGAGTGGGAGAAGGGGAATTTCTGGACGCCCGAGCTGTATGCCCCTGACGCCGAGTGGCACTGGTCGAGCGCCGCGAAGGCCGTGCGTGGCGGCGCGGCGAGCTACAAGGGCCTGGACGACATCGGCGAGGCGATGAGGGAGTGGGTCACCGAATGGGGCTGGTGGGCGATCAGCGCGGACGAGCTGATCGATGCCGGAGACCGCGTGGTGGTGGTGCGGACCATCCACGCCAGTCTCAAGGACGGCAGGGGCGAGGTCCACGAGCGGGGGGCCGACGTGATCACCCTCAGGGACGGGAAGATCTTCCGCATCGAGGTCTTCGACGCGCTCGACGAGGCCGTCGAAGCCGCCGGTATGCGGAAATAGTGCCCCCGCGAAGGGAGGCCGCGCGGTCCCAAGCGGCCCATGCCTCAAGTGCCGCGGACAGTCTCGCCCGGCTTCCCGACGCAGTGTTCGACCCTAACGTGCCGCGATCGGATTCGGCTATCACCCGATTGGCGGACAGAGCGCCGCCACGGACTCACAGCCAGCGATCGAACTCGATGCGCGCCCGCTCGCCAAGCGCTCGCGCCCGCGCGGCTCGGCCGCGCGCGGCGGCGGCAACCTCGAGATCGCCCCGGCGTTCCGCGCGCTCGGCTTCGCGATCGACGAGCTTCGCCGACGTCTCGAGCGCCTCAGCCGTTTGCATCAGCAGCTCGGGCAACCTGGAGGGGAGTAACTGCGTCGACGGCATGCGGCTCCTTCTGCGACTAGGCCACTGACGGCGACTCGCCAGGGCTGCGCTGGGAACCTAACCCGCGCACGCGGCATCGGCCATGGTCCGAAAGGATGAGAGGCCCCGCGGTGGGCGCTAGCGGCCGTTGCGACCGCTAGCGCGAGCAACCCTCCGAGGATGGCCCGGAGCGATACGAACGAGTGTAGGGGACGCGCGTCCGCACTATGTTGGCTCCGGCTTGGTCGCTGCGACGATGCCGGAAGAGGGACTCGACAGCACAGAACCGCCCGCGGGGTTCGGGAGCGATTTGGAGCTTCTCGTCAAGCTTGGCCCCGGCTACAACCCTCGGTGTGCAAGCTGTGTGCGTGACTTCACGTCGAGCTTGCGGAACGCCTTGCGTAGGTGGTACTCGACGGTGCTCGGGCTGATGAACAGCTGGGCGGCGATCTCTCGATTGGTGTGGCCTTCCGCCGCAAGGCGAGCGATCTGGGTCTCCTGGGGAGTGAGCTGGTCCAGCGTGTCCACGGTCCGTTTGCGGGCACGCTCGCCTGTCGCCAGCAGCTCGCGTTCGGCCCGGCGGGCGAACGCGTCGGCGCCCATGCTGGTGAACGCCTCGAGCGCGCTGCGCAAATGCTCTCGGGCGTCGACGCGGCGACGTTCGCGGCGCAGCCACTCCCCGTAAAGAAGGTGAGTCCGGGCGAGCTCGACTCGCGCACGGGTACCGGAGAGGTGCTCGATCGACTGGCGGTACAGACTCTCGGCGACCTCGCCCTCGCTCAGCAGCGCGCGCATACGCGCTTCGATTCCACTCGCCCACCCGGAGCTGATGACGCGGGTTCGCTCGGAGAGCCACTCCAAGGCGGACTCGAGCAGCGCTCGGTCACCGGTCCTGGATGCCGCCTCGGCCAGCTCGGGCAGAAGGTACAACCCGTATCCGATCGGATCCGGCTGGAACGCTTCCCAGGCCGCATCGCGCGCGGCGTCATATCGGCCGAGGCCGTTGTAGAGCACGGATCTCGCGTAGTTGTTGGACGTCCATCGCCGTGTGGCCGCCTCCTCGGAGGTGGCGTCGATCAGCTCAGACGCTTGAGCCTCGTGTCCGCGCCAAGCCGCGAGAATCATCGGGGCGTTCACGAGCGCTGGATTTCCGGTCGCGTCAGCGATCAAGCGGGCTTCGTCGATCATCAGCGTGGCCGCGGTCAACTCGCCCGCGAGCATGTGGCTCCTGGCCAGGAAGCTGAGGCCGAACTGCAGGTGCACGAGTGCGCCGGTGTCGCGGGCGCCCTGCACCTGTCGAGCGGCGAGCAGATGCAAAGCCTCGTCGTCCCACATCTCGAGCGCAACGATGTTGCTGTTTCTAGCGCTGGAGACCGAGAGCCACCGCCCGACATCCTCGTTGGAGACGTCCATCGCGAGCAGAAGCTCGAGAGCCCGAGCGAGTGTCGGCGCCGCGGCCGCGTATCCGTCGGTCAAGCGGATCGCGAACGCGTCGAGCACCACGTCAACCGACCGCGGCGGGGCGGTGCCGGCTGGCGCCGCCCGCGCGGCGGCCGCGACCGGGGGCGCGCCGCCGGCGACATCAACGTCGCTGGACATGGCGCCCGCGAGCGCCTCGAGGTACGCCTCGCGGGCTAGTTCGGGGTCGAGTGGGTCGAGGCGTCTCGCCGCGCGCAGAAAGAGGCGGCCGGCTTCGCCGCCGCGCCGCTGCTCCAACGCGATCTGGGCTCGCAAAAGCTCGACGCGGGCGCGCCCGAGGTCGTCGAGCAC
>DASYIJ010000114.1:0-9503 GCA_035997675.1 Solirubrobacteraceae bacterium | reverse complement strand
ATGCGCGCGAGCTGACCGACGAGGAGAAGGCGGCGCAGCAGCGCGAGCTCACCGACGCCATCACCGAGTTCGACGTGGTCATCACCACGGCGCTGGTGCCGGGCCGCCCGGCGCCCCGCCTGGTCACGGCCGACGCCGTGCAGCGCATGAAGCCGGGCTCGGTCGTGATCGACCTGGCGGGCGAGGCGGGCGGCAACGCCGAACTGTCCGAGCCCGGCGAGGTCGTGGTCAAGCACGACGTGACGATCGACGCGCCGTTGAACCTCCCCAGCCAGATGGCCGAGCACGCCTCGCAGATGTACGCGCGCAACATCCAGGCGCTGCTCGAGCTGATGACCGACGAGGACGGCGCGCTGACGCTCGACTTCGACGACGAGATCATCGCCGGGGCCTGCGTCACCCGCGGCGGCGAGATCGTCCACGAGGGCGCCAAGCAGGCGGCCGGGGCGACGGCGTGATGGTGACTCACTGATGCTCGTGACCAACCTCGCCATCCTCGTGCTCGCCGGCTTCGTCGGGTTCGTGGTCATCTCGAAGGTGCCCAACACGCTGCACACGCCGCTGATGTCGGGGACGAACGCGATCCACGGCATCGTGATCCTCGGCGGCCTGCTGGTGCTCGGCCTGTCCGGCGGCGACACGCTCAACAAGGTGATCCTCGTGATCGCCATCGCCTTCGGGACGATCAACGTCGTCGGCGGCTTCCTCGTGACCGACCGGATGCTCGAGATGTTCAAGGGCCGCAAGCCGGCGAAGCAGGAGGAGATCGAAGAGGCAAAGGACGACGAGGAGAAGGCGGCGTGACCGTCATCGCGACGTCCTTCCTTCAGGACAAGAACTTCATCGACGTCTGTTACATCGTCGCGTTCTCGCTGTTCATCGTCGGGCTGATGCAGCTGCGCGGCCCGCGCACCGCGGTGCGCGGGAACGCGACCGCCGCGGTGGGCATGGCCATCGCCGTCGCCGCCACGCTGCTGACTCCGGGCATGGGCAACTGGGGCCTGATCATCCTCGGCGTCGTCATCGGCACCGCCGTCGGCATTCCCGCGGCGCGCAACGTGAAGATGACCGCGATGCCCCAGATGGTGGCGCTGTTCAACGGCGTGGGCGGCGGCGCCGTGGCGCTGATCGCCTGGGCGGAGTTCCGCAACACCGGCGGCTACGCGTCCGAGCCGCTGTACGTGGTCGTCGCGTCGCTCTTCGGGGCGATCATCGGCTCCATCTCCTTCTGGGGCTCCAACATCGCCTTCGGCAAGCTGCAGGAGATCATCCCCGGGCGCCCGATCACGCTCGGGCGCGTGCAGCAGTTCGTCAACCTGGCCCTGGCGCTGCTCGCCGTGGGCCTGGCCGCGGCGATCGCCGCCGGCAGCACCGACGAGATCCTGATCGTCGGCGTGCTCCTGGCCGCCGCCCTCCTGGGCAACTTCCTCGTGCTGCCGATCGGCGGCGCCGACATGCCGGTGGTGATCTCGCTGCTCAACGCCTTCACCGGCCTGAGCGCGGCGGCCACCGGCATCGCGCTCAACAACACCGCGTTGATCGTGGCCGGCATGATCGTCGGCGCGTCCGGCTCGATCCTCACCAATCTGATGGCCGAGGCGATGAACCGCTCGATCCCGAACATCATCGCCGGCGGGTTCGGGGGCGGCGGGGCGGTCGCCGGCGCGGTCGGCGCGGGCGAGCACGAGGGCACCGTGCGCTCGACCAGCGCCGCGGACGCCGCGATCCAGCTCTCCTACGCGCGCCAGGTCGTGATCGTCCCGGGCTACGGGATGGCGGTGGCCCAGGCCCAGCACGCGGTGCACGAGCTCGCCAAGCAGCTCGAGGCGCGCGGCATCGAGGTCAAGTACGCGATCCATCCGGTGGCCGGCCGGATGCCCGGCCACATGAACGTCCTGCTGGCCGAGGCCGATGTCCCCTACGACCAGCTCAAGGAGATGGACGACATCAACCCCGAGTTCCCGCGCACCGACGTGTCGCTGGTCATCGGGGCCAACGACGTCACCAATCCCGCCGCCAACACGAACCCCCAGTCGCCGATCTACGGCATGCCGATCCTGGCCGTCAACGAGTCGGAATCGGTGATCGTGATCAAGCGCTCGATGAACCCGGGCTTCGCGGGCATCGAGAACGAGCTCTACTACGACCCCAAGACCCAGATGCTCTTCGGCGACGCCAAGGGCGCCGTCGGCGAGATCACCGAGGAGATCAAGGCGCTGTAGAGGCCGGGCCGGCGCCCGGCCCCTGTCTCAGCGAACGGCGGTCCCGGCGGGGAACCTGCGCAGTTCGGAGATCACGTAGCGCAGGCGGAAGTCGCCGCTCGAGGACAGGTCGGAGTGCGGTCCGATGCCCAGGTTCGCCGACGAGCCGAACAAGCGATTCACATCGCCGATGTCGTCGTTCTGATCGGCCAGGCGCAGAATGTTCCCGCCCTGCCCGAACAGCCCATCGATGGCGTCGGACTCCCAGCCCGTCGTCCCGATGCGAACGCTGCCACCCTGATCGGTGACGTTGAAGATCGCGCTGCAACGGTGGTCGTTGGCGTCGTGCAGCGCCACCGTCTGGCCATCGTCGACGTCGTTGAGGGCGCTGGCCGCCCTGGCCGTGACCGGGACCCACTGCTGCCCGGCGAAGAGACGTATGCGCCACTCGCCGGAGGCGAACGGGTCGTGGTCGTGCAGCACCTGGATGTTCTCGAACTTCACGCACATCTGACGGTAGGCGCGACCGAGACTCTGCTCGCGCCAGCCCGCAGCGATGATGGCCCCGAACTCTCGATTGGGATTGGAATCACGGACCGCGGCCAGCGGATAGTGCACGTGCAGCTTTGTCGGGTTGGCGGCCGGCGTGAACGACAGGACCGGCGTCACCGACCCCACACGCGCGAGAATCGCGCGAGCCGGATCGGCACCGAACGCCACCGGGGGTGTCACCACGGCCGCGCCGTTGGCTTTGCTCTGCTGCACCTGGAGCTGGGGCCGGGGCGGCAGGGCGATGTCGAAGTCGTAGTTCTGCCGCGCCACGGAGCGGTCGTAGTAGCCGCCGCGCCCCTTGATCCAGATGAACGTCTTGTTGGTCAGGGACGGCGCGGAGTCACCGGGAAGAATCGTGGGCGCAAAGCGCGTGAACGCGGTCGCCTTGGGCGGGTGGATCTCCGTCTCGTACGGGGGATGTCCGCAATCGAACACCCACCGGCCGAGCATCCACGCGCGATCGCCGACCGCCGGCCGGAACGCCGGCGGGAGGAACTTCTCCTCCCACTCCATGTCCATCTTGCGGTTCGAGCCCGACCGGCCGTTGGCCGTGCCGACCAGGAACTGGTACGCCGGATCGGGCACGAGATCCCAGTTCCAGTCGTGGCTGAAGTGGCTGAACGGAAAATCGTTCGCGGCGACGGTGCTCGTCCGCACGTCGCCGTAGACGACCTGCGCCGCGTCGTTGGCGCGCACGCTGACCCACTCGGGCCGGACCCGGTTGATCTCGTGCACACCCCCGGTGCGGCACCCGCGCGCCTTTCCGTTGCTGCTCGGTTCGAGCGCCGCGGCGCTCGCGGCCTGAAGCAGTGAGACGGCAGCAATGGCACCGACCACGAGCGATAGATGCCGCGAACGCTTGGACAGCAAGATGGCCCCTCTCGACGGATGTGGATCTGCGTTTGGCGCACGCGCCTTGGGAGTGAACGGCCGCTCCCTCGCGGGCCGGCCTGGCCGCCGGACACCGCGATTCGATCCGACGCTATCGAGTTGTGATGGTCTGCGGCCGATTTTTCTTTCGCGACTCCGTCCCCGAATCTGAGGACGGAGGACTGGTACGGTCGTCGCACTCTAGGAGGGAGCTGACTGCTCGATGACATTCGGGACAGGCGGACGAGGCGGAGTGATCAGCGTCTTCGTCTGTGACGACAGTCCGGCGGAGCGGTTCCTGATGGGCCAGCTCATCAAGGACCGGACGGACCTGTACCTCGCCGGAGCGGCCAGCACGGCGGTGGGAGCCGTTCAGGCCATCGCGGCCGCGCAGCCGGACGTCGTCCTCCTCGACCACCTCGACCACGGCAGCGACGTGTCGGTCGTCGTCCGCGCCATCCGGGAGGTGGCGCCCGGAGTCAAGCTGCTCATCCGTTCGGGGTTGCCGGAAACGCGCATCGTGGGCGTCTCATCCGCGGACGGCTACGTCGGAAAGACCCAGGATTCGGAATCGCTCTGGCGCGCGATCGGCGACGTCGCCCAGCGCAGCTGAACGACGGCTACGCCGCCTCCTGCTCGAGCGCCCGGATAGTGATCTCCACGCCCTGGTCGCGTCTCGTGGCCTCGAGCATGCTGTCCAGGCCCCTGACGGTGAGGCCCTCGGGCAGCACGACCTCGAGCATCATCGCGTAGAGGTCCTCGCCACCATCCCCGTTGGCGCCGGAGGCGCCCTCCTCGTCGACGACCAGCCGTGTGTTGAGATCGGTGATGTTGACCTCGCACTGCGCGAGGGCGGCCGAGACCGCGTGGACGATCCCGGGGTGGTCGACGCCGTAGACGGTGACGATGTGGGTCGGCACGGACATCGCGTGGGCGGCGGCGGCGACCTCCTCGACCGAGATCGCCTCGAGGTTGAGCTCGCGCCCCGTGCTCGCCAGATCGGTCCGCAGGGCGCCGACGTCGACGGCGTCGCCGCCCGACACGATCATCATCGTCGTGAAGTGGCCGCCGAGGATCGTCATCTGCGAGTCCTCGACGTTGAGCTCGTGACGGAGCAGGTCCTGCGTGACCGCGGCGACGATCCCGGGCCGGTCCCGGCCGATGGCGGCGACGGCGAAGTGACGCACGGGACCCAGCATAGGACTCGCGCGGCCTAGGCGGCCAGCCGCGCGCCGCGGCCGGCAACCGCGGCCACGTCCGCGGCGTCGCCCGCCACGAGCAGGTACTCGACGTTGCGCAGGCGCCCGACGCGCCCGACGCGCCGGCCGGCCGGATCGTGGATGCCGATCTGCGCGCCGACATAGCGCTTGGAGTCGAAGGCCAGCGCGCGGACCGCGCCACGGACCGCGCACAGCTCGACGAGGTCGTCGAACTCGATCCACGACTCGTCGTTGTAGGAGAGCACGAGGACCCGAGCCCGCACGTCCTGCACGACTCGGGCCAGCGCGTCGCGGAAGGCCGGACGGGAGTTGAACGGACTGCGCGTCGCGGGGTCGCGGCAGTCGTCCCGCTTGCACGCGACGCCGTAGTGCGCGGGCGCGTCCCACGCCACCAGGGTCTCCCACACGTGGTAGTTGCGGTAGTAGGAGTGCTGGTTGTACGGCGGGTCCAGATAGGCCAGGTCGACCTCGGGCAACTCCGCGGCGAGCGCCAGCGCGTCGCCGCGCACGGCCACGCCGGAACCCGGCAGGAGGGTCGGGCGCCGGAGCTCCAGCTCGCGGTGCGAGCGCGGCGCCCACGCCTTCAGGTAGGCCATCTGCACGCCGGTCGTCGAGTCCACGCGATCGGCCGCCTCCAGCAGGCTCGTGAGCAGGATCGGGTACAGCGGCGAGCCGGCGTAATCGGTGGCGAGCGCGTCGCGGATCGCGTCGATGCGCCGGCCGTTGTGGGGCTGCAGGTACCGAGCCCGGCGACAGAACGTCTCGGTGACGTACCCGTCGCGGCCCGGCAGCGCCGCGAGCCGCGCCAGCGCGGCGGCCAGGGCGCCTTCGTCGACCCGGCGCGCGTCCGTGGCCACGTAGCAGCGCGCGAGCGCCTCCGAGTAGCGGGCGCTGTCGAGCGCCCACACGCGCGCGCCGCGGCGCTTGAACTCCTGCGCCACGCGCGTGGTGCCCGTGAACAGATCGAGTGCCGTGCGCGCGCCCGCGCGCTCGCAGAGATCGCCGAGCACGGGTACCAACCGCCGCTTGGAGCCGAGGTACTTGATCACGGCGACGACGCTAGTGACACTCGCGGACGCAGCGGGTACGCTCAAAAGCGATGCGTAGCCCGAGCGCCCAGCCGCTCGCGCGCGAGCTCGAGCGGGCCTTGCCGGAACGGCCCTTCGCCGTCGAGTTCTGGGACGGCGCCCGCGTGCCCGGCACCGGCTCGGGTCCCACCTTCTCGGTGCGCTCGCCCCGCGCGGTCTCGCGGGTCGCGCGCTCGCCCGGAGAGCTCGGGCTGGGCCGCGCCTACGTCGCCGGTGAGCTCGACGTCGACGACGTCGACGCCGCGATCCGGCTCCTCGGACGCTGGGAGGCGCCGGCGCTGAAGCCCGCGACGCGCACCCGTCTGGCGCTCGCCGCCGCGCGCGCCGGGGCGCTGCGCCGCCCGCCGCCGCCACCGGCCGCCGAGCTTCGCCCGCGCGGACGGCTGCACAGCCGTGAGCGCGACGCCAGCTCCGTCCGCCACCACTACGACGTCTCCAACGAGTTCTTCGCGCTGTTCCTGGACGACTCGATGACCTACAGCTGCGCCGTCTTCAAGCTCGGCGCGGCCACGCTCGAGGAGGCGCAGGAGGCCAAGCTCGAGATGGTCTGTCGCAAGCTCGGCCTGCGGGAGGGTCAGCGGGTGCTCGACGTCGGCTGCGGATGGGGGAGCTTCGCGCTCCACGCGGCCGAGCGGCACGGCGTGTCGGTGCTCGGCATCACGCTGTCCGAGCCGCAGGCCGTGCTCGCCCGCGAGCGCGTGCACGAGGCCGGGCTGGACGATCGGATCGACATTCAGGTGCGCGACTACCGCGACCTGGGCGGGCAGCGCTTCGACGCGATCTCGTCGATCGGCATGGTCGAGCACGTGGGGGAGGAGCGCATCGAGGACTACGCGCGTGCCCTGTACGCCGTGCTCGAGCCCGGCGGCCGGCTGCTCAACCACGGCATCACGCGGTTGACCAACTACGACGCCCGCGAGGGCGAGTTCACCCTGCGCTTCGTCTTCCCCGACGGGAAGCTGCTCCACCTCGGCCGCGTGGTGGACGCGCTGGAGCGGGCCGGCTTCGAGCCGGAGCACGTGGAGGGCCTGCGCGAGGACTACGCCGAGACGCTGCGCCACTGGGCGCGGCGGCTCGACGAGCGGCTGGACGAGGCCGTCCGCCTGGCGGGCGAGGAGCGCGTGCGAGTGTGGCGGCTGTACCTGCGCGCCGCCCGCAACAGCTTCGAGACCGGCTACAACTCGGTGTTCCAGGTGCTCTGCACGCGCCCCGCCCGTCAGTCCACGCGCTTGCGGAAGAACTTGCCCGTGTCGGTCATCCCGGCGCCGACGTAGAGCAGGTGGTCCTCCTTGCGTGTGTAGGAGGACTCGAGCACCACGTCCGTGCAGCCCCGATCCCGTGCGCGGCGCTCGGCCTCGCCGAGCAGCGCCCGCGCGACGCCGCGGCCTCGCTCGCCCTCGTCGACGATCACGTCGGGGATCCACGCCTGCGGCCGGTCGTGGTTGAGCCGCGTGCGGAAGTGCAGCGAGCAGAAGCCGATGACGCGATCGCGCCCGGTCACCGCGACGAGATGCGACGTGGACGGATCGGTGAGCTGCTCGTTGAAGACGTCCTTCACCGCCGCGCGATTGCGCGGCGTGACGGTCGGACGACCGAGCCGCTCGAGCAGGCGGGTGATGGGCCCGAAGTCGTCGGGCTGCGCCGTGCGGATGACGAGGTCGGCGGCCATGTCGGGGCGGGAACGCTACTGGGCCGAAGCTCATCGGCACTCTCCGGTCGGTTATTTGCAGGCGGTTCCAGGATTGTTCGGAACAATCTGGTACGGTCTCGCGGTGACCGCTCGGGCGCTCGTCTCCGACCACGTCTTCCGGACGCTGCTCGAGGCGCTGCTCGCGGGACGGTACGCGCCGGGCGAGAAGCTCCCGACCCAGCGCGCCCTGGCGGCCGACCTCGGGGTCACGATGGGCTCGCTCCGCGAAGCGCTCAAGCGCCTCGAGCAGATGGGTCTCATCGACGTCCGCCACGGCGACGCGATGCGGGTGCGCGACTGGCGCGAGCACGGGGGCCTCGACGTCATCGCCCACCTCCTGTTCCACTCGGGCGGCCTCGATCCGGGCGTGCTCGGCGACGTGCTGGAGGCCCGGCGCCTGATGCTGCGCGAGCTCGCGGCGCTGGCCGCGGCGCGCGCGTCCCGGGAGCAGCAGCGACGCCTCGGTGAGCTGGCCGCCGCGTTCGCCGACGTGGCCGATGCCGAAACGGCGCAGAGGCTCGACTTCGCGTTCGTGACCGAGCTGGCCGAGGCGGCGGGCAACGTCGTATTCGTCCTGATCCTCAACTCGATCCGGGCGCTGTACTTCGAGCATGCCGCTGCGCTGCAGGTGGCGGCGCGGCCGAACGAGCTCGCGCCGGGCTATGCGGAGGCGGCCGAGGCGGTGGCCCGCGGCGACGCCGAGCGCGCCCGCGCCGTCGTGGACGTTCTCGCCGAGCGTCAGCGCGAGCGCGTGGAGGAGGCGCTGGGCCGGTGAGCACCGGCGGCCTGCATCCGCGCGAGGCGAGCATGTTCGCCTGCCTCGCCGACACCGTCGTCGCGCCCGCCGGCGCGCTGCCGCCGGTGCGCCGCACCGATGCCGTCGCCGCCTTCGGCGCCTGCCTCGAGGCCGCCCCGGCGACGAACCGCGCCCTCCTGCGCGCCCTCCTGTACGTCGTCGAGGCGGCGCCCCTCCTGCTCGGCTACGGCGCGCGGCTGCGGCGCCTGAGCCCCGGCGCGCGCACCGAGGCGCTGGAGCGCTTGGAGGCGGGCCCGGCGGGGTCCGCGCTGCGGCCGCTGACGGTGCTGGCCAGGCTCTCCTACTACGGCGACGCCGGCGTGTCGCGTGTGCTCGGCTACGACCCGGACGCGGTGGTGGCCCGCGGGCGGGCGCTGCGCGCGACGGAGGTGCGCTGGTGAGGGCCGTGCCGCGAGCGACGGGGGACGAGGCGTACATGGACGGCACCGGGACCTTCCATCCGCTCGAGCGGCGGATCGTCGCGGGAACCGGGATCGCGGGCGAACGGGTCGTCCAGGCCGACGCCTGCGTGATCGGCGCCGGCGCCGGAGGCGCGGTCGCGGCCAAGGAGCTGGCGGAGGGCGGCATGAGCGTCGCGATGCTCGAGGAGGGCGAGTGGCACGAGACGGACGAGTTCAACGCCCGCCCGCGGGACATGACGGTGCAGCTCTACCGCGACGCCGGCCAGGTCGCCACGCTGGGTACGCCGCCCATCGTGCTGCCGCTGGGCCGGGGGGTCGGCGGGACCACGCTCGTCAATTCCGGCACGTGCTTTCGCACCCCGTCGCCCGTGCTCGAGCTGTGGCGCGAGCGCTTCGGCCTGGAGGCGCTGACGGAGCGGGCGCTGGAGCCGTTCTTCCGGCGCGTCGAGCGCGTCCTCAACGTCGCGCAGGTGCCGGCCGAGCTGGCCGGTCAGAACGCGGCGGTCGTGCGACGCGGCGCCGAGGCGCTGGGTTGGTCGGGCGACTTCCTCTTTCGCAACGTGCGCGGCTGCGTCGGCTCGGGCGTCTGCTGCTTCGGCTGTCCGGCCGGCGCCAAGCAGCACGTCGGGATCACCTACGTGCCCCGCGCCTGGGCCGCGGGCGC
>DASYIJ010000111.1:0-2986 GCA_035997675.1 Solirubrobacteraceae bacterium | reverse complement strand
GATCGTGGCGGAACCGGCGCAGACGTGCGCGGAGCGGCTCGCCGAGGCGGCCAATGCCGGCGGGCACATCGCGCTGACCGGCGGCTCCACCCCGCGGGTTGCCTACGAGAAGCTCGCCGAGATGGACGTGAACTGGCCGGGCGTGTCGCTGTGGTGGGGGGACGAGCGCTGCGTGCCCCCGCAGGACGAGCGTTCGAACTACGGCATGGCGAAGGCGGCGCTGCTGGACCGGATCCGCGGCCCGGGTCCCACGATTCACCGCATCGAGGGCGAGCGCGAGGAGCCGCGGGAGGCCGCCGACGCCTACGAGGACGAGCTGCGCGACGTCTTCGGGAAGGGGGTCCCGCAGCTCGACCTGATCCTGCTGGGCCTCGGCCGGGATGCCCACGTCGCCTCGCTGTTCCCTGGGCAGATGTCGCTCGAGGAGCACGAACGGCTGGCGGTGGCCGTCGAGGAGCCCGGACTCGAACCCTGGGTCGCCCGCGTGAGCATGACGCTGCCGGTGCTCAACGCGGGGCGGCAGGTGCTGTTCCTGGTCGCCGGCGAGGACAAGGCCGAGGCGGTGCGCAGGGCGTTCGTCGATCCGCCGAGCCGGCAGGCGCCGGGGAGCCTGGTCGCGCCGGAGTCCGGCTCGCTGACCGTGATCCTGGACGAGGCCGCCGCCGCGCAGATCCCGGCGCCGGCCAGAGAAGGAGGCTGAGCATGCGAGTCATCGAGTCCCCGGTCGACGGGGAGGTCGTGTCCGCGGCGACCGACGAGGAACTGATTGCCGCCCTGCGGCGACACATCGACGACCACCACCCCGATTCGGGATTCACGGACGAGCAGCTGCGCGACATGGTGCAGCGCAACGGCTACGAGGCCGTCGACTCCTAGGAACACGGGAGGGCGCGATGGCCAAGACCGGGCCCGAGGTCCTGCTGCTCCGTCACGGCCAGACCGAATGGAGCCTGAACGGCCGGCACACAGGTTCCACCGACATCCCGCTGACCGACGAAGGCCGCGCGCAGGCACGCGCGCTGCGCGACCGGCTCGCCGGCCGGGACTTCGCGCTCGTCCTGACGAGCCCGCTCGGCCGCGCGCGCGAGACGGCCGAGCTGGCCGGGCTCGGCGACCAGGCGCAGGTGCGCGACGACCTGACCGAGTGGAACTACGGCGAGTACGAGGGCGTGACCACGGAGGAGATCCGCCGGCACGACCCGGACTGGCTCCTCTGGCGCGACGGCTGCCCCGACGGTGAGACGGCGGCCGAGGTGGGGGCGCGGGTGGATCGCGTGATCGCCGAGGTGCGGGCGGCGGACGGCGATTGCGCGCTGTTCGCCCACGGCCATGTCCTGCGCGTATTGGCCGCGCGCTGGATCGAGATGGCGCCCGAGGAGGGCGCCCACTACGGCCTGTCCACGGCCACCGTCAGCGTGTTGGGCTGGGAGCGCGAGGTCCCGGTCTTCTGGCTCTGGAACGGCGCCGGCCACCTCGGCACCACCGCCGGGGCGGGTGGCGCCGGGTCGCCGTAGCGCTCCTATCGCTTCGCGTACTCCCCGAACTCGCCGAAGTCGACCATCTCGCACGGCTCCTCGCCCACGACCTCGGCGTCGTGCCCGGGCGGGATCGCCACGACGTCGCCGGGGCCGACCTCGGCCTCCGAACCGTCGTCCATGTAGACCCGCATGCGCCCGGACAGCACGTAGCCGAGGTGCGAGACCTCGCACGAGTCGGTCCCGGCGATCGGCTTGACGTTGTCCGACCACTTCCAGCCGGGCTCGAACGTCCCGCGGCCGACGACCTGTCCGGCGACGGTGACGACCTTGGCCTGGCCCTTGCCTTCGAACTGGCGGACCTCGTCCGGCGAGTCGAAGTTCTTGATCTCGGTGGCAGCCATGCCCACCCCCTCTAATTGGATGACGTGCGCCAACCCTAACCCGGCTCCGCTGCCCGCGCAGCTTTTGCGTCGCGGAGCAACTGCCGGAAGCCGCGCGTGCGGAAGACCAGCGTCATCGCGGCGAACGCGAGCCCGAGCGTGAACGCCGAGAGGGCGATCTGCTGCCCGACGGCGTAGGCCGCCACGGCGGTGCCCGAGGCGATTCCCGAGAACACGGCGACGAAGAGCGCCTGCTGGACCCCGGCGCCGCCGGGCGTGACCTGGATCGCGGCGGAGATCACCTGCACCGCCTGCACGAGGAGGACGTTGCGCAGCGACGCGTCGATGTTGAACGCGGCCAGCATCAGCCACCAGGTGCCGAAGCGGAAGACCCAGGCTCCGAGCTGCCAGGTGACCATCTCCCGCAGGTAGCGTCGCCGGTCGCGCAGGATCGTGACGCCCTGGCGCACCCGGGCCCAGAACGCGTGCACGCGCGCCGACAGGATCGCGATCGCGGCCAGGCCGAGCACGATGATCGCCGTCGTGACGAACAGCGTCAGCTCCGGATGCCGCCCGATGAAGGCGATGTCGAACGAGCCCAGGTCGGCGAAGTCGGAGGGCTTGGGAAAGATGCCCTGCGTGAATGCGAAGGCGAGCACGAGCGTGCTGACGCACGCGTCCAGGACCGCGCCGGTGGCGAGCGCCGTGGTCACGGTCGGGTACGTCGAGTTCCGGATCGCGTTCTTGGTCAGGTAGTACTGGGCGACGTTCCCCGCGCTCGCCGGCACGAAGCTGTTCAGGCCGTAGGCCACGACATAGCCGCCCCACACCGCCCGCCACGGGACCTCCTCGTCCGGGTACGCGGCCCGCAGGGCGTTGAAGAGCGCCCGGGAGCGCAGCAGCAGGTACATCCCGAAGAACCCGATCGCCAGCGTCAGCGCGAACCAGTTGATCGTCGCCAGGTGGGAGAAGAAGTCGTCGGCTCCGGCGAGGAACGACTCGACGGTGCCGGCCAGGGAGGCGAGAACCGGGGCGGGGGTCACCCCGACATCGTCACAGGAACGGCACGAAGCCCTGCTCGACGAGGGCGAGGTCCTGCGCACGCAGGTCGATCTGTCCCGGCGGCGT
>DASYIJ010000230.1:0-7520 GCA_035997675.1 Solirubrobacteraceae bacterium | reverse complement strand
CGGGACCTGTGAGGTCGCGATCACCGTCAGCGAGCCTCCGTCGACGATGTTGCGCGCGGCGCCCAGCGCCCGCCGCGCGACCGAGGGCGTGACGGCGTCGAGCGTGTCGATCACCAGCACGACGTTGCTCCCGCGCGCGGCCCGGCGCCGGCCCTGCTCGACCGCGGTGTCCACGGCCTGGGCCTGCGCGTCGCCCGACGCGGCGAAGGAGACCGCCGCGGTCGGCGCCACGGGACCGTCCTGCCACAGGGCGACCTCCTCCGGACGCACGCCGGCGAGCGCCACCGCGAGCTCGTAGCCGCCGGATTCGGCACCCGGTGCCAGCGTCGCGACGATGCGCAGCAACGCCTCCGTCTTGCCCGACCGGGCGGCGCCGACGATGGATACGCGCGAGCCCTTCCCGAACGGCGTCAGCCATTCGATGGCACGCAACGTCGGGTCCTCCGAGCCGAGCGCGAGGCGCTCGGACGGGAAGGCGGCGGGCAGGTCCTCGTAGCGGGTGCCCTCGGACACCTCGTCCGCGGGCGTGCCGTTGATCGTGTCCACGCGCACCAGCGACGGGTAGCGCTCGGAGCGGCGCGGGCCGCGTACCGGGCCGGTCACGACGTCGCCGGAGACGAGCTCGCAGCGCCGCACCTGCGCGGCCGAGATGTAGACGTCCTCGTCCGACGGCTCGGGCGGCGAGACGCGCACGAAGCCGGAGCCGTTGCCCATGAGCTCGACCGCGCCCTCCACCGCGCGGTCGCGCCCCCCCTCGTCGTCGCCTCGATCGCCTCGATCGCCTCGATCGCCCCCGCGGCTGGATTCCGCGTCGTCCTCGCCGTCGCGCTCGGCGGCGCGCCGGCCGCGGCCGCGGCCACCCCGGCGGCGGCGGCGCGGGCGCTCGGTTTCGGCGTCGGCGTCGGCGTCGGCGTCGGTGTCGGTGTCGGGCTCGGCGTCCGGCTCGGCCTCGGCGGCCGGCTCGGTTGCGGAATCCTCCTCGCCGGAGTCGCCCCCGGCATCGCCGCCCTGGCGTTGGACGATCGCATCGATCAGCTGGGCCTTGCGCATCCGGCGAAAGCCGTCGAGCCCCAGCTCGCCGGCGATCACGTGCAGGTCGGCCAGCGGGCTGGCCTCCAGGTCGGAACGGTCAAGCACGGACATGGGAGTCCTCTCTGTCGTGGTCGGTCGGCGTCCGGCGGCGTTGGATCAGCCACCGGCGACCACGCGCCCGGCGTGTGGGCGCGCCTGCCTACCCTAGCTCAGGCCGGGACGGCGCCGCGCGCGGTGAGGCCCTTGAGCCACTCACCGAACTCGGGACGCGACTCCCAGTCGGCGGCGAACTTCTCGGTGCCCTGCGTCGTGAGCGGGTGCGCGAGCATCTGGTGCAGCACCTTGCCCGGGATCGTCGCGACGTCGCAACCGAGCTTCGCAGCCGTGACCACGTGCTCGGGGCTGCGGATCGACGCCGCCAGGACCTGCGACGACGCGCCCGTGCGTCGCAGGCACTCGCAGATCGCCGCGACGACCTCCGCCGAGTCGATGGAGATGTCATCCAGGCGGCCCATGAAGCAGGACACGTACGTGGCGCCGGCCTCGGCCGTCATCAGCGCCTGCGTGGGCGAGAAGACCAGGGTCATGTTCACCGGGATGCCCTCGTCCGAGAGCGCGCGCGTCGCCTGCAGGCCCGCGGCGCCGAAGGGAACCTTCACGACGACGTGCTCGTGGAGGGCGTGCAGGGCGTGGCCCTGCTCGACCATCTCGCCCGGATCCTCGGACACGACCTCTCCCGAGACGGGGCCGTTCACGAGCTCGCAGATGCGCACGATCGCCTCGCCCGGGTCGCCCTCCTCCTTCGCGAGTAGCGAGGGATTCGTCGTCGCGCCCGAGAGAACACCCCACGCGGCGATCTCCTCCACCTCGGCGACGGACCCGGTGTCGATGAACAGCTTCATGGGGCGCTCCTTTTCCGTGGCGTGCTCGTCCCTTCGGGATAGCATGCCCGTCCCGCCCGACGGACCTGCTGTCCGCAGGCTGACCCTACTGGCGCCGCAGCCCCTCGGCCAGCTCGAGGTCCGGAGCCACCGGCGCCTCGCCGCGCAGGGCGGCGCGCACCGCGAGGAAGTCCGCGGCCGCGGCGACGTCGTGGACCCGCAGGAGACGCGCGCCCGCGTCCACGCCGTGGGCCAGGGCCGCGAGCGTGCCGGCGGCGCGGTCGGCGGGTCGCCGGCCGGTGAGCGCCCCGATGAAGTCCTTGCGCGACACGGCGAGCAGTATCGGCCGCCCGAGCTCGGCGAGCGCGGGCAGCGCCCGGAGCGCGGCGACGGTCTGCTCCGGCGTCTTGGCGAAGTCCGGACCCGGATCGACGACCAGCTGGTCCTCGGCCACGCCGCGGTCGCGCGCGAGCGCGATGCGTTCGCGCAGGAAGGCGAGCACATCGGCCCCGACGTCGACATAGGCGTGGTCGAGGACCTTCCGCTTGGGCTCCGCGCGCGTGTGCATGACCACCAGCGCCGCGCCGGAGCGCGCACACACGTCGGCCAGTGCGGGGTCGCGCAGGCCGCTGACGTCGTTGACCATGCCGGCGCCGGCTGCCACGGCGGCCTCGGCCACCGCAGGCTTGTAGGTGTCGACCGACACCAGCGCGTCCAGCTCGGCCGCGATGCGCTCGATCAGCGGGGCGACGCGCTCGATCTCCTCGTCGACGGCCACCGGGTGCGTCGTCGTGATCTGGGACTCCCCCCCGACGTCGATGACCTCCGCCCCCTCCTCCACGAGCTCGCGGGCCCGGGCCACGCGCGCGTCCAGCGTCTCCAGGCGCGCGCCGTCGCCGGAGAACGAGTCGGGCGTCGCGTTGAGGATCCCCATCAGGCGCGGCCGGTCGGCGAGCGCCAGCGTGCGGCCTCCGGCGCGCAGGGTCAGGTCACGGTCGCGCATCGGGCCCATGCTAGGGCCCGATGCGCGTACCGGCCGCAACGATCGCGGCGCCTATTTCAGGGTGACCTGGGTGCGCCAGGGCACCGTGAGCACCTTGGCGGCGGTGCTCGTGCTGTTCAGGTACCGGCCCCGGACGAGCAGCTTGTCGCCCGGCCCGTGAGACTGGACGATGTCGCACACGTCGGAGACGCTCTTCACCGGCGTGCCCTCGATGCTCGTGATCAGGTCGCCGAAGAACAGCTTGGCGTTCTTCGCCGGCGAGCCCGTTGTCGTATCGAGTACGTACAGGCCCTTGATGCCGTTCCGGTTGATGTAGCTCCGCGCCGCCGTGCCCAGTCGCGCAGACTGGAAGTCCGGATCCTGGGAAAAGACCTGGCTCAGGTTGACCTGGTCCACCGGCTGGAGGCTCCAACCGACGTTCGCCTGGCTCTTGCCCGCCTCCAGGTTGGGCAGCACCTGCTTGATCCGATCGATCGCGATCGCGTAGTACTGGCCCTGGATGGAGCCGCCGCCCCCGTTCAACTTCCGCAGGGTGTTAATGCCGATGACCTCGCCTTTGGCGTTCACGAGCGGACCACCGGAGTTGCCCGGATTGACGGGCGCCTGGTGCTGAATCGTGGACGCGTACTTGGGCAGCGACGGATCGGGTTCCGCGGCGACATTGGCCGAGGACACGGTGCCATTCGTGGAGACGACCGTCTGGGTCTCGGGGTTGCTGAACGACGACGGGTACCCGAGGACGGTCACCTGCTCGCCGCTCTTGACCGTGGCGGAGTTTCCGAGCGTTGCCTGCTTCAGTCCGGCGGGAGGGTTGACCAACTGCACGACGGCGAGGTCGTCACACGGTGCCTGCGCGAGCACGCGGGCCGGGCCCGCGGTGGCGGCGTTGTCGCCGACCTTCACCTTGAGCGCCGAGACGCCGGCGATCACGTGGTCCGCCGTGAGCACAAGTCCGCGCTTGGCGTCGATCACCACACCGCTGCCGCCGACGGTGCCCTGTCCCTGCTTGCCGGTGAGCTCGACCACCGTCGGCTTGACCTTGGTGATCAGGTCCTGCTGGGAGAGCGTCGAGGACCCGCCCCCTCCGCCGCATCCCGCGACGAGGGCCGCAGTTGCCAGTGCGCCAGTGCACCAGATCGATCTGGTTGCCATGTACATACCTCCTCTGAACCCCGGCCCCGGGCCGTGGAGTCTGGTGTCGATTCCGTTCAGTGGCGATCCTATGCGAACCCGGCGGACGACAGCCAGATTTTTGGCTCCGTGGCGTCAGACCGGAAACCGGCCGGTCGCCGCGGTCCGTCAGTGCAGCGAGGCGAGGCCCTCGTGCGCCGCCGTCTCCCGGTAGCGCTCGAGCTCGGCCGCGACGCGGCCGTCGTCCCACCCGAGCTCGCCGGCCAGGACGCGCGCTGCGCGCTCAAGCGCCTCGCCCTCCAGCGCGCGCGCATCGAGCAGTCCGAGCCTGGTGCGGCGCAGCAGCACGTCGGTCAGCGATCGCGCCTGCTCACGCCGGACGGCGAAGGCCAGCTCCGCCAGCAGGTCCGGCTGGCCGGGCACGACGGGTTGGGCGAGCTCGCCGCGCTCGGCCGCCACGCCCAGCACGTCGCGGGCGGCGTAGCCGTAACGCCCCGCCAGCCGCGCATAGGACAACTCGGGGACGCCCTCGACGCGGGGCAGGTCCTCGGCCGCGATCGCCTGGCCGAGCGGGATCTCATGGGTGCGGCACGGCGCCTCGCGGCCCTCGCGCTCGACGAGCCGGTCGACGGCCAGCTTCGCCATGCGCCGCCAGGTCGTCAGCTTGCCTCCGGTGATCGTGACCAGGCCGCTCGATGTCTCGTACAGCTCGGCGCGGCGGGAGATGTCCACGGATTTCTTGGGATCGCCGGTGGAGATGAGCGGGCGCACCCCGGCGTAGGCGCCTGTGAGGTCCTCCCGGCCGAGCCCGGTCCCGAAGAAGTCGTTGACCGCGGCGATCAGGTAGTCGACGTCGTCCTCGGCGGGCTCGACCGCGTCGATGTCGCCGTCGTAGTCGTTGTCGGTCGTGCCGATCAGCGATCGCCCCAGCCACGGCAGCGCGAAGATCGTGCGACCGCCGCCCGCCGGCACGATGACCCCGGCGTTGAGCGGGAGCGCCTCGGCGGCAAGCGTGACGTGGGTGCCGCGGCTCGGCCGGATGACGGGGATCTCCTCCTCGTCGTGCAGCTCCTCGGGGCGGATCCGATCGGCCCACACGCCGGTGGCGTTGACCACGTTCGCTGCGCGCACGGTCAGCCGCTCGCCGCTGTCGGAGTCCACGACCACGACGCCGGCCGCGCGGCCGCCCTCCTCGGCCAGCTCGACGACCTCCAGCCCGTTCGCGCAGATCGCGCCGAAGCGCTCGGCCTCGCCGAGCACCGTCAGCACGAGGCGCGCGTCGTCGGTCTGGCAGTCGTAGAAGAGATAGCCCGACGTCGGCTCGCGCGGGGCCAGCGCGGGCACCAGCTCGGCGACCTCCTCGCCGGTGATCGTCCGATGGCGGTCGGGACTCCATTCCTCCCACGTGTCCGCGCCGGCCTCGTCGTCGCCGCCCTTCCCCCGGCGGCCGCGGCGCCGCAGCTTGTCCATGCTGAGGACGTCGTACATGTTGAGGCCGATGCCCACCATGCGGTTGGGAGCGTCCTCGTTGAAGGCCGGCACGACGAGCGGAAGCGGGCGCACGAGGTGCGGGGCGAGCTTGACCATGAGCTGGCGCTCGAGCAGCGCCTCGCGTACGAGGCCGAGGTCGAACTTCTGCAGGTAGCGCAGGCCGCCGTGCACGAGCTTGGACGAGCGACTGCTCGTGCCCGCGGCGTAATCGGTCTTCTCGACGAGGGCGACGCTGAAGCCGCGGGCCGCGGCGTCCAGGGCGACCCCGGCGCCCGTGATGCCGCCGCCGACGACGACGACGTCGAACTCGTCCTCCCTCAGCGCGGCGATGGCCTCGGCGCGGGGGATCATCAGTCGAGGTAGGTCACGACGTCACCGACCGGCGCCCGCTCCGGCGGCGCCTTGTCCTGGCGCGCGCGGCCGAGGTGGAGCAGTCCGAGGAAATGCTCGCCGTCCGGGAGGCCGCATGCGGCGCGGCCCTCCGGGGTCCGGAGGACCTCCGGCGTGCGCCAGTACCCCGCCAGTCCGCGCTCGTGGGCCCCGAGCAGCACGATGTACGCGGCGATCGTGGCGGCGGCGACGTCCTCCTCGTCCTGCACGGCGTCGCCGGTCTGCGCCGCGCTGGCGACGACGAGCGTGGGCGCGCGGTCGAGCTTTGCCGCCGCCTCCGGACCCGCCGCCTCCTTGAGGCGGGCCAGGGCCTCGGGGCCGAGCACCCGGAAGCGCCACGGGTTGGTGAGGTTGTGGTTGGGCGCCCAGCGCGCAAGCTCGAACAGCTCGTCGAGCACCTCGCGATCCACGGGCGTGGGGTCGTACGCCTTGATCGTGCGGCGGGTGCGGATTGCCTCCTCGATGTGCACGGAGGCGAAGGCTATCCCCGTGGGCCCGCAGGCCCCGCCGACGGCTACGCCGCGACGTGGGCGACGCTGACCCGCGGCTCGGCGATCCGCTCGGGCGGCGGCTCGTCCGCGGGCGCGGGCGCGTCGAGCAGGTGGAAGGCCAGCCGCGTGGCGAGCGCCATGATCGTGATCTGCGGGTTCACGCCCAGCGACGTGGGCACGGCGCTGCCGTCGGCCACGTACACGCCCGAAGCTCCGTGGACCGCGAGGTTGCCGTCGAGCACCGCGTGCCCGGGATCGGCGCCGGCGCGGGCCGTGCCGAGCGGATGGAAGGCCGCCAGTTCGAGGTCCCGGGCGCGGATCCGGGCCCGCTGCAGCGGGCCGGAGTCGCCCTCGCGAAGGATCGGCACCCCGGCGGCCGGGACGAGGACGGCCCGGGCGCCCGCCGCCCAGTAGAGCTCGGTCAGCCGCTCGAGGCCGCGCTTGAAGGTGGCGGTGTCGTGCGCGTTGAGGTCGTAGCGGACCTGCGCGCGTCCGAACGCCTCGTGCACGCGCCCGCGCGACGTGTCGGACACCATCACGCCGAACTGCGAGATCCGCCCGATCGCCTCCATCAGCTCGCGGTGGCGGGCGCCGACGCCCGGCAGGGTCATCGACATGTAGTCCGGCGGCCCGGCCGCGCCCTCGAACATCAGGCCCTCGTCGGCGAACTCGTCGACGTAGTAGGACTGCGGAACGCCGCGCCACAGCTCGATCTCCTCGTCGAACAGCGCACGAACCGCCGTGGCCGGGTGGATCGCGAGGTTGCGCCCGAGCTCGCCGGACTCGCCGCCCAGGCCCTGGCGTCGCAGCAGCAGCGGCGTGTGGATCGTGCCGCAGGCGACGATCACGTGGTCGCAGCGGACCCGTAGGCGCCCGCCCCCACGGGTGCGGGCGACCACCTCCCGGGCCCGGCCGCCGTCCAGCTCGATCGACTCCGCGCGGGCGCCCGTATAGGTCGTCGCGCCCGCGGCCCAGGCGCGGGGCACGTAGGTGATCCCGACGTGCTGCTTGGCGCCGGCCGGACAGCCGAAGCAGCAGACGCCCGAGCCGACGCAGCCGCGCACGTTGCGAAAGAGGAAGTCGCCCGACCAACCCAGCGCC
>DASYIJ010000080.1:0-3828 GCA_035997675.1 Solirubrobacteraceae bacterium | reverse complement strand
GGTCCCGGCGCCGATCGAGTCGATCCGGACGAGCGGCATGTTGAGCATGAATCGAGCGATGTCGGGGGTTGGCGTGATCTCGAAGCGTCCGTCGGTGATGAGCGCGATGTCGAACGAGGTGCCGCCGATGTCGGTGCAGAGAACGTTCGGGATCTCCATTCGCTCCGCCAGCGCCTGGCCGCCGACGACGCCGCCGATCGGACCCGATACGAGCGTCGTCGCCAGCTCCTTCGCCTCGATCGAGATCGTGCCCCCGTGCGAGGCCATGACCCGGAGCTCGAACGCGGCGCCTGCCCTCTTGGTCTCCTCGCGAACCGTCTGCATCGCACCGCGCGAGGGCTCGGCGGCGTAGGCCTCGATCAGGGTGGAGTTGAGCCGCGGGAGGTCGCGGCGAAGCGGGTAGAGCTCCGAGGCCAGGTAGACCGGCACCTCGCCGTCCACGCCCCGATCGGCCTTGACCTCGGCGACGATCTCCGCCGCGCGCAGTTCGTGCTCGGCATTGCGGTAACCGAACAGGAGGCACACGCAGATTCCCTCGACGCCGGCGTCGAGAAGCTCGGTCGCAGCGTCGCGGACGTCCTGCTCGCGCAGCGGCAGGACCTCGGTGCCCATGACATCGATCCGTCCCCGGACCCCCTTCATCTGCGCGCGCGGGACGATCGGCTCGTTGTGGTAGTGGGTCGCGATGTGGAGGCGGTCGGAATAGGAGAAGCCGAGGTAGGTCTGGATCCCGCGTTCGATCCGCAGGTAGTCCTCGTTTCCGGCCGTGACGATCGCGCCGATGTTGCGCCCCGTGCGCGACAGCAGCCGGTTGAGCATCGCCGTACCCGAGTAGATCCCCGATGCGATCCGCGGGAACGACTCCTCGGGGCTCGAGTCCCACTGCTCGAGCGCGTCGCGCGCCGACTCGATGAAGCCGACGGACTCGTCGTCGGGCGTCGTCTGCGCCTTGCCGACGACGAAGCTGCCCGCGCCGTCGACGATGAACGTGTCGGTCATCGTCCCGCCGGCGTCGATCGCCAGCACGCGCGGGTCTCGCTCAGTCATTCCTCACCTCGGCCGTGAGGCTATTGAGCCGCAGCCGCCGGGTTCTTCGCGGATTTCGACGGGGACGCGGACGCGACTTGTCGGATTCGGACAAACGGCTAGTCCCGCTCGCTCATCTCCATCAGCCGCAGCGCGGTCTCGAGCTCGGCGCGCCGGGCCGTCACCGGACGGCCGAGGCGGTCCTCGATCGTGCGCAGGCGATAGCCGACGGTGTGCTCGTGGACGCCGAGCAGCGCCGCCGCCGCCGACGCGTTCTGGGCGCTGGCGAAATAGGCTCGGAGCGTCCGTCGCAGGCGCCGCGAGCGAGGATCGTCGCCGTCGATCCCACGCAGTTCGCGGGCGACGAAGGCGCGCGACCGCGTTTCGTCGCCGGCGACGAGCGCCTCGAGTGCGACGTCGTCGTAGCGGATCACCGCCTGCTCGCGGCCACGGACGGCGACCCGGTGCGCGTCCCGCGCCTGGCGGTGGGAGCTGCGAAAGCCCTCGGTGCCGGATCCCGGATCGCCGATCGAGAGCGTCGTTCCATCGGGAACCGAGATCCGCTCCGGCACCTTGAACGGGCGGACCCGCCCGATCCACGCCCAGCTCGTTTCGCCGGTCAGCGAGACCACCAGTTGGCGGGCGGCGTCGAGCTCGTGGGCCAGCGCCCGCACGGCGATCTCGGCGTCGGGACCCGAGACGACGCACCCCAGGTGCTCGAGGCGCAGGTCGTAGTCGAGCTCACCGAGGGCGGTCCCGGGCTGCGGATCGGCGCCGTCGAGGATGTCGCGAACCAGCTGCGTCCGCCGCTGCTCGCGCGAGCGCATCGACCGGTCGCGTTCCGCCGTGAAGTCGTCGGTGAGGAACGTCGCCAGCCGGTCGACGTACTCGAACAGGTAGTCGGATGCCGCGGCAAGGGTCTCGTGACGAACCTCCGCCTGGGGATCCTCGCGCTCGACCTCGTCGAGCCACAGTCGCCAGGTCATCGCATGTCCGACGCGATAGCTCCTCAACAGCGCCGCAAGCGGCAGGTCGAGGCGCGCCGTCAGCAGCGCGAGGTCGCGGGCGTCGGCCGGGATCGCCTCGGGTAGCGCCCGGTCGCCGCCCATCGACGTCAGTCCCGCCTCGAGATTGGCGAGACACGAGACCCGCACCGCCTCCCAAAGCTCGGCGCCATCGAAATCGGCGAACTCGGCGACTCCGGCCCGGATGCGCTCCGTCATCTCCTCGGCGAGCTCCTCGCGGCGCGCGAGGAGTCGGGACGCGATCGTCTCCAGCAATGTGGTCCGGGACGCCATCGCGATGTGATTGTTACATCGTGCGGCGGGGCGGTGGCGTCGATTTCTCGACCGGTCAGCGTTTGACGCGCGGTCGCGGCGGTCGCGTCCCAGAAGACCGGGCTCTTGCAGCAGACCGCCGGGTTCCGCGCCCGTGTTGTCCCTTGGCCAGGCCCGCGCGGGATACTGGCCGGGCGATGTCGCAGGAGAACGTGAGCCTGATCCAGCGTGTCTATGAGGAGTACGGACGCACTGGGGAGGTGGTGCGCTGGGCGCTGGCCTGGGATGTTGAGTGGCACACGGCCGCCGATCTGCCAGATACCGATGTGCATCGCGGCATTGAATCCGTGGCGGCGTTCGTCCGTGATTGGCCCAGCGCGTTCGAGGACTTCGGCGCCGAGGTCGAGGAGTTCATCGACATCGGCGACTGCGTCGTGGTGCCACTCGTCCTTCGCGGCCGGGTTCGAGGTACAGACGAGGCGGTCGCCATGCGCGAGACCCACGTCTGGAAACTGCGCGAGGCCAAGGTCATCGAGGTCCGTGAGTACCGCACGCGCGAGCAGGCCCTCGAAGCCGTGGGGCTGCGGGAGTAGCGCCGGCTCACCCGCCCGCCAAGAACGTCCCGCCGACGCAAACCTGCCGCGACAGCACCGCTAGTACCACGCCAAGAGCCGCGACGCCGTCACCTCGTGCCCCCGCCAAGCCGGTAGACCAGCTGAGGGGACGCGACGCTGCACTGCCTGGCCGTGAACGACACCGCTAAGTATCCTCGCGGCCCGGGAGACGTCGAGCAGGCTTGGGGGCGTTGTGATCTTGCTGAGAAGGCTGCTGGTATCGGCTGCGCTGATGATCGGACTGCTGGCGTGCGTGCCGGCCGTCGCGGCTGCGTCTGACCCGCCGGATCCGGGGACGACGACGAGGGGGACCGTCACGTCCAACGGCACGGTCTACCCGTACATCCTCTACACGCCGACCTCGTACACGCCGGGCACCCCGGCGCCCCTGGTCGTGATTCTCCATGGCTGCCAGACGACGGCGGACCAGCAGATGCGCGCGAGCCTCTACAACCCGGTCGCTGAGCGCGAGGGCTTCGTCGTCCTCTACGTGGAGGCCGACGCAGTCGGGCGCGCGCAGCCGGGTCCGGCCGCCAATTGCTGGAAGTTCGCCGATCCGCAGTCCTATTTCCGCGGCAGCGCCGACGCGGCCGCGATCGCCGACGCGACGCGGGCGGTCATGGCCAAGCGCGACATCGACCCCGAGCGGGTCTACGCGGCCGGGATCTCGGGCGGCGGCCTCATGACGTCGGCCGTCGCGGCCGCCTATCCCGACTTGTACGCGGCGGTGGCGATCCACTCATCCGCCGGATACGGCGACGGCGTCTGCTTTGCGTCCGGAACCGGCATCCCCGTCCAGGCGAGCGCACTGCTGGCCTACAACGCGATGGGATCGAACGCCCGCGTCGTGCCACTCATGGTGATCAGCGGCGACCAGGACCTGGCCTTCCCGCCTTCGTGCAACGACAAGG
>DASYIJ010000333.1:0-1794 GCA_035997675.1 Solirubrobacteraceae bacterium | reverse complement strand
TGCGGTGGTACGCTGGGCCGCCCGGCGGCCTGGCGCGGACCGCCGCGGAGGTGGGGAGGCACGCCGTGAGCCACAACCGCATCGCATCTCCAGGACCCGCCTCCCGTCGGCGCCCGCGCGCATGACCGAGCGCCGCGACGTGCAGTCCTCCCTGGCCGACATGGACCGCAAGCTGCGCGAGCTGCAGCGCGAGCTGGCGATGGTCAGCCGCGGACCGGAGGAGACGGCGGCCTCACCGCCGGCACCCGAACCGCCGGCACCGGCGGCGTCGTCCGCGGCACCCGAACCGCCGCCGCCTCCGACCATCCCGACATCCCCGCCGCCGCCGCCGGCCGCGCCACCGGGGGCGCCCGAAGCGTCCGCCGACGCCGAGGCACAGGCCCAGGCGATCGTGGCCGATGCCCGCGCCGAGGCAGCGCGCATCGTCGACCAGGCGGCCGCGCGCGTGGCCGCGATCGGGGAGCAGATCGACGAGCTCCAGCGCCTGCGCGACGACCTGCAGCGCTCGGCACGCGCCCTCGTGGACGAGTACGAGCGGGCGCTGAGCCGCGGCGCCGGGGACGGAGCCGATCCCGCCGCCCCGCCGACGCTCCAGGAGCAGGCTGGCGCGTTCCCGCCCCCGGCCGCCGACCCCGCGCCGGTGACCGAAGGACCGCCGCCGGGCGGCGGCGGACGCCTGTTCGAGGGCCAGATCGTCGTCAACGCCGGCCCGTTCACGGACATCGCGACGCTCGGTGACTTCGAGCAGGCGCTCGCCCGTCTCCCGCAGGCCGAGGACGTCTACGTCCGGGGCTTCGAGGGCAACCGCGCGCTGATCGACGTCAAGCTCACAGGCCCCGTGGCCCTGGTGGACGAGATGCGCCGCGGCCTCTCGTTCGAATTCGGGCTCGTCGACGTCGGGCAGGGCAGGATCACGATCGACGTCGAGCTGCGCCGCTGAACGCCGACGCAGCGCGTCTCCGTCCCCACGGGCGGATGGCGTTGACAGGCGCACGACCGCCCTGCGAGTCTCGGACGGTCAACCACCAGGGACGGGAGACAGGAGAACGGCATGGCGGAAGCAGGGTTGTTCCTCGGATGGGGCCCTCCGGTGCACGGCCGTGAGCGCAAGAGCCTCGACGTGTTCAACGAGTCGATCCAGTGGTACGGCCAGCTCCAGGAGGCCGGGAGCATCGAGTCGTTCGAGGTCGTGCTGCTCGAGCCGCACGGCGGGGACCTCGGCGGGTTCGTCCTCCTGCGCGGGAGCCAGGAGCAGATCTCGGCGCTGCGCGCCAGCGAGGACTTCGAGCGCCTGACCACGCGCGCCAGCCTCATCGTCGAGAACGTGGGCGTGGTGGGCGCGTACATCAATGAAGGCCTCGCCCGCGGGATGGGCATCTACCAGGCCCAGCTCGACGAGCTCACGTAAGCTCAGGGCGTGAGCTCCAGCGCAGCGATCTCCTTCGCCCGCGGCGCGCCGTCACTCGACATCATCGACGTCGAGGGTCTGCGCGCCGCGGCCGACCGCGCCTTCGTCAACGACCCGGGCGGGACGACCGCCTACGGCACCGCCATCGGCTACGTCCCGCTGCGCGAGTGGATCGCCGAGCAGCACGGCGTCGATCCGGCGCGGGTGCTGGTCACCAACGGCTCGATGCAGGCCGACGCGTTCCTGTTCGAGACCCTCGTGCAGCCCGGGGACGCCGTCGTCACCGAGCGACCGACGTACGACCGCACGCTGCTCTCGCTGCGCGGGCGCGCTGCGGACGTCCACATGGTCGAGCTCGAGGCCGACGGGATCGACGTCGAGGCGCT
>DASYIJ010000285.1:0-5044 GCA_035997675.1 Solirubrobacteraceae bacterium | reverse complement strand
ACGACGGCGAAGGCGGCCCGCGTCCTCAAGCGTCGCGCTCCACCATCACCGAGGTGGCCTTCACCGCCGCCGTCGCCGGCACGCCGGGGGCCAGTCCGAGCTCGCGCACCGCATCGCGCGTGACCGCGGCCGTGATCCGGTGCGGACCGGCTTCGATCTCCACCAGCGCCATGACGCCGTCGCTCTCGACGGAGCGCACGACCCCGGGAAACCGGTTGCGGGCGGACAGCGCGGCCCCGGCCGGGGCACGCCGCGGCCCACCGGCCAGCCGCTCCACCTCGCTGCGCGGCACACGGCGGCGATTGGCGGCGTCGCGCTTGGTCCGCAGCTTGCCCGCCCGGTCCCAGCGGCGCAGCGTGTCGGCGGACACGCCAATCGCACGCGCGGCTTCGCCAAGGCTGAGAGAAGCGGCGGAGGCGGCGGAGGGCGCGGCGGGCATCTGCCTAAGCATTGCATAGGCAGCGGCAACCGCCGAGTTCTCAGTCTCAGTTCTCAGTTCTCAGTTCTCAGACCAGGCCCGACCCTCGCACTGACAACTGACAACTGACAACTGACAACTAGCGAGTCGCGACCAGCGACTAGCGACTAGCGACTTGCGGGTATACCTCCTGCGTGAGCGCGGTGGAGCTTCACGGAATGCATGCCGTGGTGGAGCGCGACGGCGTGCGCGATGAGGTGGCCGTGGAGGAGCCGCTCGAGATTCGCGTCGATGGCGAGCCGCTCGCCGTCACGATGCGCACGCCCGGCCATGACGAGGAATTGTCGGCGGGCTTCCTGTACGGCGAGGGCCTGCTCGACGGCCCGCCGTCCTTCCGCCCGGACCCCGACCTGGCGGCGAACCGGGTCGACGTGGCCGGCCCGCTGCTTCGCGACCCGGGCCCGCGGCGCTTCTACACCACGTCGTCCTGCGGCGTGTGCGGCAAGGGCGCGCTGGAGGAGGTGGCCGTGGCGGCACCGCGCGCCCCGGCGGGCCCGACCGTGACGCGCGAGCTGCTGGCCGTGCTGCCCGACCGCCTGCGCCAGCCGGAGTTCGCGCGCACCGGCGGGCTGCACGCGACGGGGCTCTTCGACGCGGCCGGCACGCTCGTCGTCGCGCGCGAGGACGTGGGCCGCCACAACGCCATGGACAAGGTCGTCGGCCGCGCGCTGCTGGACGGGATGATGCCGCTGGCCTACCACCTCCTGTGCGTGTCCGGACGCCTGTCCTTCGAACTGGTCCAGAAGGCCGCCGTGGCCGGCGTGCCGGTCCTGGTCGGCGTCGGGGCGCCGACGTCGCTCGCCGTCGCGCTGGCGGCCGACCGCGGCCTGACCCTCGCGGGCTTCGCGCGCGGGCGGACGGTGAACGTCTACTCGGGGCCCGAGCGGGTGTCTGACGGGCCCCCGCGCGGGTAGACGGCGTCCATGGCGGGCGACGGAGCGCTGAACCGGTGGCCGCTGCTGCGGCAGCTGCGCCAAGGGGACCCGCTGGGCCTCGGCCGGGCGGCGCGTTCGCGTCGAACGGAGGAGCTTCAGCCCCGGACCGCGACCGCCGACCGGGTGGTCGCGTCGGTGTGCCCGTACTGCGCGGTTGGCTGCGGCCAGCGCGTGTACGTCAAGGACGAGCGCATCGTCCAGATAGAGGGGGACCCCGACAGCCCGATCTCCCGGGGACGGCTGTGTCCCAAGGGCTCCGCCACCAAGCAGCTGGTCACGAATCCGGGCCGGCTCACGAAGGTCCGCTATCGCGCTCCGCACGCCACCGAGTGGCGGGACCTCGACCTCGACGAGGCGATGGACATGATCGCGGACCGCGTGATCGAGACCCGCGACCGGACGTGGGAGGAGACCGACGACCGCGGCGTGGCGGTGAACCGGACCCGCGGCTTCGCGCACCTCGGCGGCGCCACGCTCGACAACGAGGAGAACTACCTGATCAAGAAGTCCTTCACGGCCATGGGCGCGATCCAGATCGAGAACCAGGCCCGCATATGACACAGCTCGACGGTCCCCGGTCTGGGGACCTCGTTCGGGCGCGGCGGCGCCACCGATTTCCAGCAGGACCTCCAGAACAGCGACTGCATCGTGATCATGGGGTCGAACATGGCCGAATGCCATCCCGTCGGGTTCCAATGGGTGGTGGAGGCCAAGGCGCGCGGGGCAAAGGTCTTCCACGTCGATCCTCGGTTCACCCGCACGAGCGCGCTCGCCGACCGGCACATCGCGCTGCGCGCCGGCAGCGACATCGCGTTCCTCGGTGCGATCGCCAACCACATCCTGCAGAACGGCCGGGAGTTCCGGGAGTACGTGCAGGCCTACACGAACGCGAGCACGATCGTGTCCGAGGACTTCCGCGACACGGAGGACCTCGACGGGCTGTTCTCGGGCTATGACCCGGCGACGGGCAGCTACGACGTCAGGACCTGGCAGTACAAGGGCATGGACCTCACCGGGCAGGGTCCCACGCGCACGGGCGAGCAGGCGCACGGCGCGCACGGGGGAGCGCAGGAGCACGCGCGGCCCGAGGAGGACCCCACGCTCGAGGACCCGCGCTGCGTCTTCCAGATCCTCAAGCGCCACTTCGCCCGCTACACGCCGGAGATGGTCGAGCGCGTTTGCGGCGTCCCCCGCGAGACCTTCCTCGAGGTCGCCGAGGCGCTGTGCGAGAACTCGGGGCGCGACCGCACGGCGGCCTTCGCCTACGCCGTCGGGTGGACCCAGCACACGGTCGGGGTCCAGTACATCCGGGCGGCGGCCATCGTGCAGCTGCTGCTCGGGAACATGGGCCGCCCCGGCGGCGGGATCCTGGCTCTGCGCGGCCACGCGTCCATCCAGGGCTCGACGGACATCCCGACCCTGTTCAACATCCTGCCCGGCTACCTGCCGATGCCGGGGACCTACGAGGATCCGACGCTCGAGGGCTATGTGGAGCGCAACACGCCGCCCGCCGGCTACTGGGGGAAGACCCGCGACTACATCGTCTCGCTGCTGAAGGCGTGGTGGGGGGACGCCGCCCGCGAGGAGAACGAGTTCTGCTTCGGGCATCTCCCGCGGATCTCCGGGGACCACTCCCACTACGCCACGGTGTCCGACATGAACGACGGCAAGGTCGAGGGGTACTTCGTGATGGGGGAGAACCCCGCCGTCGGTTCGGCCAACGGGCGCATGCAGCGGCTCGGCCTGGCGAAGCTGCGATGGCTTGTCGTCCGGGACTTCGTCGAGATCGAGACCGCCGCTTTCTGGCGCACCGGCCCGGAGATCGAGTCCGGCGAGCTGCGCGCCGAGGACATCGGCACCGAGGTCTTCCTCATGCCGGCCGCCACGCACACCGAGAAGGACGGCACGTTCACCAACACCCAGCGCCTGCTGCAGTGGCACCACAAGGCCGTCGACCCCCCGGGCGACGCGCGCTCGGAGTTGTGGTTCATGCACCACCTGACCCTTCGGATCCGGGACAGGCTGGCGGGATCGGAGGAGCCGAGGGACCGCGCGATCCTCGACCTCGCGTGGGACTACCCGACCGAGGGTCCGATCGAGGAGCCCAGCGCCGCGGCCGTGCTCGCCGAGATCGGGGGCTTCGACGCCGACGGGAACCACCTGCCCGATTACCTCCCGCTCCGCGGCGACGGCTCCACGCGGTGCGGCTGCTGGATCTACGCGGGCTGCTTCGCCGAGGGCGTCAACCAGACCGCCCGCCGCAAGCCCGGTCGCGAGCAGAGCTGGGTCGCGCCCGAATGGGCGTGGGCGTGGCCGATGAACCGCCGCATCCTCTACAACCGCGCATCCGCCGATCCGGAGGGCAGGCCGTGGTCCGAACGCAAGCGCCTCGTGTGGTGGGATTCCGAGGCCGGCCGATGGACGGGGGACGACGTGCCCGACTTCATCGCCGACAAGCCACCCGACTACGTGCCGCCCGACGACGCGTCCGGCCCGGACGCGATCGCCGGCACCGAGCCCTTCATCATGCAGGCCGACGGCCGGGGCTGGCTGTTCGCACCCAACGGTCTCAAGGACGGCCCGCTTCCCACGCACTACGAGCCGCACGAGTCCCCGGTCGACAATCCGCTGTACGCGCACCGATCCAATCCGGCGCGCACGCGGCTCGACCGGCCCGAGAACCCCTACAACCGCGAGGACGGGCGCTTCCCGTACGTCTTCACCACCTACCGGCTGACCGAGCACCACACGGCCGGTGCGATGTCGCGCACCCTGCCCCACCTGTCCGAGCTCCAACCCGAATTCTTTTGTGAGGTGTCACCCGCGCTGGCCGCCGAGCGCGGGCTCGAGAACGGGGGGTGGGCGACGATCGTCACGGCGCGCGCGGCCGTCGAGGCGCGCGTCCTCGTCACCGAGCGGATCCCGGCCCTGCGCGTGGACGGGCGCGTCGTGCACCAGGTGGGCCTGCCCTACCACTGGGGGCCGGTCGGTTACGTGACCGGGGATTCGGCCAACGACCTGCTGGGCGTGGCGATGGACCCGAACGTGTTCATCGGCGAGTACAAGGCCGCGACGTGCGACGTCCGCGCCGGGCGGCGCCCGCGGGGACCGGCGGCGCGCGCGCTGGTGGAGGAGTACCGCGGTGGCTGACCTCTTCCAGCTGGAGACGCACGCCTGGCCCGGAGCGTACGGCGAGGAGGCCCAGCCCCGGGTCGGATTCTTCACCGACACGAGCGTGTGCATCGGCTGCAAGGCGTGCGAGGTCGCCTGCAAGGAGTGGAACGACGTGCCCGAGGACGGCCTGGACTTCACCGGCCAGTCCTACGACAACACCGGCGCGCTCGGGGCGGACACCTGGCGCCACGTCGCCTTCATCGAACAGCCGACGCGCGTCGACGGCGTCGAGCCCGACGGCGACGGCGGCATGCGCTGGCTGATGTCCAGCGACGTGTGCAAGCACTGCACGAGTGCGGCCTGCCTCGACGTGTGCCCGACCGGCGCGCTGTTCCGTACCGAGTTCGGCACGGTGGTCGTCCAGGAGGACGTGTGCAACGGCTGCGGCTACTGCGTCAGCGCCTGCCCCTTCGGCGTGATCGATCGCCGCGAGGACGACGGCCGCGCCTGGAAGTGC
>DASYIJ010000269.1:0-3937 GCA_035997675.1 Solirubrobacteraceae bacterium | reverse complement strand
TCCCGGGCCAGCCGGTGGCGCATCGCCGCCAGCTCGGCGGCCGCGGTCGACCGCGGAGAGCGGGGCGGAGCGTCATGCACCTCCACCCGGTGGGTCGCGCCGCCGAACTCGTTGCCTCCGCGCTCCACGCGCACCTCGAAGTCCCACTCGCCGATGTCCGCGGGTGTGCGGACATCGACCGGCACGCGGCTGGTCTCGCCCGGCCAGACGGCCTCGGTCAGCCGCTGCCAGCCCCGGTACGGCGCCCGATCGCCCCACGGATCGCGCCAGCCGTACTGCACGCGGACCGGCGCCCACCCCGGCTCCGTCGCCGGCGCACGACCCACGACACGTTCGGACCTGGGAGTCCAGAGCCACGGTTCCGTGCCCGTGTTGTTCACGACGACGAACATGTGGTGGATCCGCGCAGCACCGACGCGGGCGGGCGCGTCCTCGATCGCGACGGACGCCGCGAAGCCGTCCGGCGCCGGCAGGCGGCGCACGTTGAACAGGTCGATCTCCGCGAACGCCGAGTGCCGGACCGGGCCGCCGCGGGAAGCACCGGGCCGAGCCGAGGAGCCCTCGATCACGGCCCGGATGGCGGCGGCGTCCGCCGCCGGCACCGGCGCCGACTCGAGCGGGCCCGCCTCCTCTGGAACGTACATGTCGTTGGTGCCGATGCCGCCGAGCGCGACGCCCGGCCATTCGCTCTCGTAGCGCACGCGCTTTCCGCGGCGGGCGGCGGTCGAGGTGACGAGGAGGTCGCAGTGATACAGCGGCGCGTCGATGAAGCGCTGCTCACCCTCCACCGCGCCCACCGTGTGGACCGCGCCGTCGAAGGTCCAGGCGCCCGGAAGATTGCGGATGAGTCGCGCCTGGTAGTCGACGCTCCAGGGCCGGCTGGCGAGGAACCGGTCGGGGAGCGGGTAGACCCAGTGCCGCCGCAGGTGATACACGAGCGGGTGGGGGTCGCCGGCCAGCGCGGGGAGGGCCTCGAGCAGGGCGTCGCTCGGGACCTCGTCGTCGTCGAGCCGCAGGATCCAGTCGCCGGAGCACTGGTGCTGGATCCAGCCGATGAGCCGGGCCGGAGAGTCGTTCAGCTCGAAGGTCAGGCACCGGTCGGCGAGGTCGGCGCAGGCCTCCAGCGCCGCTGTGTCTCCGCTGCCGTCGACGGCGAGGACGACCTCGTCGACGTGCGGCCGCACGCGTTCCAGCAACGCGCGGACCCGTGTCGCCGGACCGCGGCTCGTGACCGCGAACGACACGGTTTTCCGCCCTGGCATGGCGCCGATGCTACGCGGACGCAACCGGTCCAGGCGCGTCGCCGCCGCCGCCGCCGCGTCGGCGCAGACGTTCGACGAGCGCCTGGAGGGCGAGGGCGGTGCCGCCGGCGAGCGGCGCGTAGGCTGGCAGCGTGTAGCGGCCGTCGTAGAGCAGCGAGACGACGGGGACCACGAGCAGCACGACACCGGTGGCCGCGAGAAGCGCGGCGGCGCGGCGCGCCCGACCGCGGGCGATGAACGGCGCGGCGCCGGCGAGCAGCACCAGCGCCAGCAGCGGGCCGCCCGGGAGGTTCATCGCCGTCGCGTAGTCGATCAGGCCCGCGCGGTCGCTGCGGACGAAGCCGTCGGTCGACCAGTACGCGGCCACGAGCGGCTGGGCCTGCGCCTCGCGCTGCCGGCCGGTGGTGTACTCGATGGCCTGACGGGGTCCGCCCCCGGCCCACTCCCGGTAGAAGGCCGTGGGGTTGACGTAGCGGTAGAGGTCGCGCCCGACCGCCTCGAGGTAGTCGAAGGGCTGGTGGAGGATCGCCGCCCGGCTGAAGGCGGCCAGCCGGTCGGTGCCGTGCGGCATCCCGCCGAAGGCCCGCGTCGCCGGCGACCGCGGCTCCCACTCGTAGAAGATCCCGCCGGGGCGGTGCGCGGGGGACGCGGTGTCGCACAGGACGCGCGTCCCGGGCGGTGGCTGAAATCGCGAGCAGTCCGCCCACGGGGCGACGCGGGAGTAGATGTTGTAGCCGTCGGCCTGAGTGAGTCCGAGCACGCCGGTGCTCGACCACTGCACGAGCAGGTAGACGACGACGACGCCGGCCGCCACGCCGCCGCTCGTCGCGGCGCGCACGAGTCGGTCGCGCATCGCTCCTCGCTCGAGCAGCACCCAGAGCACGAGGACCGGGACGAGGAAGGCGCCGAGCGTGCGAATCGTCGCCGACAGGCCGATGAGCGTGCCGGACGCGGCGAGCCACGGCCACGCGCCGGGAGCGGCGTCGATCGCTCGGACGGCGGCATACAGCGCCGCCACGACGAGGAACTCGAAGATCGTGTCGGACATCAGGGAATGCTCGAAGAAGACCTGCATGCCGTCGAAGAGCACGACCGCCGCGGCCAGGAGCGCCAGCAGGGTCGAGACGCCGACGCGGCGCAGGAGCCCGTAGAGCAGCCCCGCGGTGGCGAGGCCGAGGAGGTGCTGGACCACGATCGTGTAGGTGAGGTGCGGCGTGACCGCGTGCACCAGGCGCAGGAACACCGGGTAGCCGGCGGGCCGCACCGGGCTGTGGAAGAGGTCGTGAGCGGCGGCCCAGGCGTACGTCTGCGAGTCCGCGTTGCCGAGAAAGGCGGGGCGGTAGTCGGCCACGAACCAGATCCGCACCGCTGCACCCGCGGCGAACACGACCGCCACGAGCGCCAGTGGCGCAAGACCCCGTTGCCCGATGGCCCCAACAGCGCTGCGCAGGCGGGATCCCAACGTGCGCGCGAGTATATGGTCGCCGTGCGCGTGGCCGGCGACCGTCAACGACTCTCGATCATCGTGCCGTTCCACGACGAGGCGGCGACCCTGGCCACCGTGATGGAGCGGTTGCGCGCCGCTCCGCTGCCGGTGGACCGGGAGTACATCCTCGTCGACGACGGATCCCTCGACGGGGGCTCGGCCGCGGCCGACGAGCTGGCCGCGTCCTCACCGGAGGTCCGGCTCGTCCGGCACTCCCGTCGCCGCGGGAAGGGAGCGGCGGTGGCCAGCGGCCTGACGTTGGCGGACGGCGACTACGTGACGGTCCAGGACGCCGACCTCGAGTACGACCCGCGGGACCTGGCACGGCTCCTCGCCCCGCTCCTCGCCGGCGAGGCCGACGCCGTGTACGGCAACCGCTTTGCCGACGGACGCTCGTCCGGGCAATCGGCGGCGCACTACGCGGCGAACCGCGCACTCACCGCGGCATCCAACGCGCTCAACGGCCTCGGCCTGAGTGACGCCCACACCTGCTACCGCGTCGTGCGCGCCGACCTGTTGAAGACCATGCCACTGCGGTCGCAGCGCTTCGGGTTCGAGATCGAGGTCAACGCCCGACTGGGCAGGCGCGGCGGAGTGCGCGTGGTCGAGCTGCCGATCTCCTACGCACCGCGGAGCCGGGCGGAGGGCAAGAAGATCGGCTGGCGCGACGGCCTGGCGACGCCGATCCACCTGCTGCGCTTCAACGTGTTCGATCGCTGAGCGTCGTCGCTACGATGGTCCGCTCCCGCCGACGTAGCTCAGCTGGTAGAGCACTTCACTCGTAATGAAGGGGTCCCCGGTTCGAGTCCGGGCGTCGGCTCTGTCAAAGCCCCGCACGTCCGGGCTTTTTCGCGTCCGAATCCTGCACGGTGATCTGGCGCGTACCCGCTTGTCTTGACACGCTCACCGGCAGTGAAGCCGCCTCTGCCACGCAGCGCTAGACCAAGGTGAAGCTGTCGCGCTGGGCGGGCCAACCGGAGATACTGGGCGGGCGATGCACCGGACGTCGCTCTTCTGGATCAAGGAAAGCGATGCGAACATCGTGGGTGAGTGCTGCTCCTCCGCCTGCGCTTGTGTCGCGGGTAGGGTTGTGCTCTTTGCGGGTCGAGTCGCTCGGATCGCCTCACGGGCAGCCACACGCTTCTTTACTCGCCGTGGCAGCGCGTTGCTGCACCGCGCTCTAGTGAAA
>DASYIJ010000221.1:0-4101 GCA_035997675.1 Solirubrobacteraceae bacterium | reverse complement strand
AGCAGCCAGCGCGCGGAGCGCTGGTCCGGCGCACGTGACGGATCCGGCGCGACCGCCGACAGGGCGGTCGGCGAGATCACGTAGGACGAGGCCGTCGCCTGGAGAACCCGCTCGGTGCAGTTGCCCCTGCGGCGCTCTTCGACGAGCTCCACCAGCCCGTGGCGCTCCAGCGCGCGCAGGTGGTAGTTCGCCTTCTGGCGACTGAGTCCGACACGCGCGGCGAGCGTGCTCGCGGACCCGGGCTCGGTCAGCTCGGCGAGCAGGCGGGCGCGGATCGGATCCAGCGACGCCTCGGCGGCGGCGGGTTCGTCGATGACGGCGACGTCGTGCACGGGTCGACCTTCTCACCGACAACTATTTTTGTCAAGCGCAATTCTCTTGTCGGTCACACGGCCGCCCCCATCCGGCCGCGCCGCGAGGCCGACGAGGTCGACGGACGCGTTCTGAAACGGCCTACGGCCAGCCGACGCCCGGTGCCGGCGCCTCGACGCTCAGGACCTGGCCGGTGCGCGGCCCCTGGAACATCTGCTCGGGACCGTTCCACTCCGTCGCCATGATGAAGAGCGTGCTCCGGTCCGAGCCGCCGAGGGCGCAGGCGAAGCCCCCGCGGTCGAGGTCGACGCGTTGCAGGACCTCGCCGCCCTCACGAACGCGCACGCAGCGGCGGTTGGGAACGTCTGCGTACCAGACGGCGTTCTCGGCGTCGAGACAGATGCCGTCGGGGACACCATCCCCCAGGTCGGCCCACACGCGCCGGTTGGCCAGGCCGCCGTCGGCCGCTATGTCGAAGGCCGTGAGGCACTTGCCGTACGAGTCGGCGACGATCAGCGTCGCGTTGTCCGGGGTGACGAGCATGCCATTCGGGAAGGCGATGCCATCGGCCACCTGGCGGGCGGATCCTTCGGGGGTGACGAGAGCGATGCCCCCGGGCGCGAACTCGGCGCCCGCCATCATGTCGAAGCCGACTCCGTTGACGTAGGCGTTGCCGCGGCCGTCCACGACGAGCTCGTTCCCGGGCGGGGGATCCATCGCCCCGGTCAGGTCGCCGTGAGTCGCAAGCGAGCCGTCGGGCTCTCGGCGCAGCAGCCGCCCGTCGCGCGCCGAGACCACCAGCAGACGCCCGTCCGGCAGCCAGTCGACACAACACGGAAAGGACGGCGCCTCGAGGATGACCTCGCTGTTGCCCTCCAGGTCGAGTGCGATGACCTCTGGCGGACCCCAATCGGAGAACCAGAGACGATCGTCGTGCCAGCGGGGCTGCTCGCCGAACACGATGCCGGTCATCAGGAGTTGCGGCTCGGTCATCGTGGAGGCCTCTTCTCTGGCGGTCAGGTGGCGGGCGCGGCCGCGTATTCCTCGTCGGTGACGTGGTCGCCCCAGGTCGCGTTGTTGCCCTCGTCGTCGACGTCGAGCATCGCGAGGTGGATCATGAACCGGTTCGGCGCGGCGCCGTGCCAATGGTCCTCGCCGCGCTCGAAGAACACCCGATCACCGGGCCGGATGACCTCAACCGGCCCGCCCCGACGCTGGCAGAGCGCGACGCCCTCGGTGACGTAGATGGTCTGGCCGTTGGGATGGGTGTGCCACGCGGTCCGGGCGCCTGGGGTGAAGTGGACGCTGCTCGCCGAGAGGCGTGAAGGTCCGGTCGGCACAGCGACCGTGTCGATGTAAACGTCGCCGGTGAACCAGTCGTTCGGCCCGGGCCCAGTCTCGATGGAGTTCCTGGTGATCTGCATGTCGTCCTCCTGGTCGGGCTCGCTCCGATCGTTCGTGCTCACAGCTTCTGCGCCGTCGGACGGATGAGAACTTCGTTCAACGTCATGCGCCGGGGGCGCCCAACGGCGAAGGCGATGACCTCGGCGATGTCGTCGGCGGTGATGGCGACCTCGTCGTAGAGCTGCTCCGCGGCCTGCTTGGCACCCGCGTCGGTGATGTGGTCGGTCAGCTCCGTCGCCACCGCGCCGGGCTCGATGAGCATCACGCGCACGTCGGGCTGGAGCTCCTGGCGCAGCGCCTCCGACCAGCCGCCGAGCCCCCACTTGGTCGCGGCGTAGACCGAGTTGCCCGGCCGGGCGGTGCGACCGGCCACGGACGAGATGTTCACGAGGTCGCCTCCGCCCTCCCGCAGCTGGCCGAGGAACACCTCGGTCGCGGTCATCGCGCCCAGGAGGTTCGTCTCCACCATCTGTCGCGTCTCGGCTATCTGGTCGGAGGAGAAGGGCGCGAGCAGCATCACGCCGGCGTTGTTGACGAGGATGTCGGCGCCGCCGAGCTCGTGCTGGACGCGCTCGGCCGCCGCGACGATGGAGTCGCGGTCGGTGACGTCGCCCTGGATTGCCACGGCCCCGTCGCCGAACTCCGACGCCAGAGCCTCGATGCGGTCGACGCGGCGCGCCAGGAGCGCCAGGCGGTAGCCGCCGGCGGCCAGCGCCCGAGCGGTCGCCTCGCCGATGCCCGAGGACGCGCCGGTGATCACCGCGACGCGACCTTGATCTCGATCGGTGGTCATTGATCTTCTCCGTGATTGGGGGTCGAAGGTTGAGGGTCGTGCGACTGGCGCCGTCGTGCCGCCGGCTGCAGGGGCGCTTCACCGCGATGTACCCGGTCAGGCCGCACCATCCACAACGTGAGAAGCCGCTCGAATGAGCGGCTTCTCAGGTGCCGATGGAGACTATGTGACGAGTTTCGAACCCCTCGTTCCACGCAAGGACTCTTCGCCGGTTGGCCTAGCGACACCTATCGATGTTTCCAACTCCCGCCGGGCGAGGCTACGACCAGAACTCGTCCCAGGCGTAGAGATCCTCAAAATGCTCCCGACCGTCAGTGATCCGCCCGTCCTTGAGCCGGAAGACGATGCAGTCGCTGACGTCCAGGTGCTTACCGTTTCGATCCGCGGTGCTGCGTTGGATGCCGACCACGCGGTCGTCATCGTCCGCAGTCAGGTCCTGCAGTTCGGCCCGGAAGGTGCCTCCGGTCTCCTCCCCGATCCGGCCGAAGTACGCGAGAGTCGCATCGCGGCCCTGGTAGTCGCTGGCCATCGCGCTCCGCCCCGGCAGGTGCCACAGAACGCTCTCGTCGAAGACCTGGGTGAGCGTCTCCACGTCGCCGGCGTTGAAGGCCTCGTAGGCACGTCGCATCGTCGCTACGTTTTCATCTGGTCCCATCATTACCTCCAACCAGCTTCTCTCAGTACACGTCGACGGTCGCTCGGGCCGGCTGGCGCGGCGTGGACGGCCACCACGGCCACACTACGCCGGTCCCACATCAAGCAGGGTTTTTGTTCAGGGATCCGTGCCGGGCGCGCCAAGCCGGCGAGCGCGGCGGACGGCGCCCGCTTCCATGTAAAGCAGACGCGCAAGGATGACGGGAGTGCCTCGTACGAGGCGCCGGCGCCTAGATCGACGGCAGCGCGGCCGCCTCGCGCAGTGCGAGCGCGTCGCGGCTCGGGGGGACGCCGAACATACGCCGGTATTCGCGGCTGAACTGCGAGGGACTGTCGTAGCCGACCGCGAAGCCGACGCCGGTGACGTCACCTGGCTCGGCGAGGAGCCGCGCGCGAGCCTCGCGCAGGCGGATCTGCTTCTGGAACTGGATCGGCGTCATCGAGGTGACCGCGCGGAAGTGGCGGTGGAACGACGAGACGCTCATCGTCGCCAGCGCCGCGAGCTCCTCCACGCGCAGCGTCTCGTCGTAATGGCCGCGGATCCAGCGGATCGCGCGCGCCACGTGCGCGAGCCGGCTGTCGGCCAGCCCGATCTGCCGCACGGTCGCCCCTTGCGGACCGGTGAGAAGCCGCCACAGGACCTCGCGCTCGACGCCGGCGGCCAGCGCGGCGGCGTCTCGGGGCGCGTCGAGCAGTGCGAGCAGCCGTCCGGTCGCGTCGAGCAGGGCGGGTGACGCGTCGCTGACGGCGATCCCGGCGGGCGTGGCGTCGACGGCACCCGTCCGGGCGGTGGCCCCTGGCGCGGTCTCGAGCAGCAGGGCGGCGATCCTTGCCGGGCGCAGCTCGAGCACGAAGGCGAGGAACGGCTCGTCGGCGCTGGCCTGCACGAGGTGCCCGACCACGGGCAGCTCGACCGACACGACGAGGAACTGCCCAGG
>DASYIJ010000214.1:0-5178 GCA_035997675.1 Solirubrobacteraceae bacterium | reverse complement strand
CGACGTGGTCGATGTTCGCGGCGCCCTTCTCCTTGGCGTCGTCGAGGGCCTGGCGCACCGGGGCGACCACGCGGTCGACCAGCGGGCTGGCCAGCTCGTTGAGCTTGGCGCGGGTGAGGCGTACGTCGAGGTGCTTCGGGCCGCCCGAGTCGGCGGTGATGAAGGGCAGGTTGATCTGCGTCTCCTGCGCGGAGGACAGCTCGATCTTCGCCTTCTCGGCCGCCTCGTAGAGACGCTGCAGCGCCATCGGGTCGTTCTTGAGGTCGATGCCCTGGTCGCGCTTGAACTCGGCCGCCAGCCAGTCGACGATCGCCTTGTCGAAGTTGTCGCCGCCGAGGTGGTTGTCACCCGCGGTCGACTTGACCTCGAAGACGCCCTCGCCGATCTCCAGCACCGACACGTCGAACGTGCCGCCGCCGAGGTCGAAGACGAGAATCGTCTGGTCGTTCTCCTTGTCGAGCCCGTAGGCCAGCGATGCGGCCGTGGGCTCGTTGATGATGCGCTTGACGTCGAGTCCGGCGATCTTGCCGGCGTCCTTGGTGGCCTGGCGCTGATCGTCGTTGAAGTACGCCGGGACGGTGATGACCGCGGCGTCCACGGTCTCGCCCAGGTAGGCCTCGGCGTCGCTCTTGAGCTTGCCGAGGATCATGGCGCTGATCTCCGGCGGCGAGTACTGCTTGCCGCCGGCCTCGACGCGGGCGTCGCCGTTGGGTCCGGCGACGACCTTGTACGGCACGATCGACTCCTCCTCCTTCACCTCGGCCTCCTTGCGGCCCATGAAGCGCTTGATGGAGAAGATCGTGTTTTCGGGATTGGTCACGGCCTGGCGCTTGGCGACCGTGCCGACGAGGCGCTCGCCGGACTGCGTGAACGCGACCACCGACGGGGTCGTGCGACCGCCCTCGGCGTTCTCGATCACCGTCGGCTCGCCACCCTCGAGCACGGCCATGCACGAGTTCGTGGTCCCGAGGTCGATTCCGATGGTCTTGCCCATGTGGGAAAGCTCCTTGTTTGCGGGGAAAAGGCTCATGCGGCGCCGAAACGCCGCCTCCGCATCGCCATGACTCAGGCACTATGCGGAATAAAATCTTAGTCGGAGTATGGCAGATCCATGCCTGGTCGGCCAGGTCAGCGCAGGCGGCCAGGGCACATCCGCCGCAGGGCGCACTCCGGGCAGGCGGGGCGCTGCGCATGACAGGTCCGGCGGCCGTGGCGCAGGAGGTTGAGATGCAGCTCGAGCTCCGCGCCCGGCGGGGTCACGGCCAGCATCTGGTCGTGCAGCTCACCGAACGGCGCGCCCGGACGCAGGAGCCGGAGTCGCTGCCCGACACGAGCCACGTGCGTGTCCACCGGCACGTCGTGCGCGCCGAAGGCGAACAGGAGCACGCAGGCCGCCGTCTTGCGTCCCACCCCGGGCAGGCCCATGAGGTACGCCCTGGCTTCGTCGACGGGGCGGTCCGCGAGCCACATCAGGTCCAGCGGATCCCCGATCGCGCGGAGGATCGCCTGGATCCGGGCCGACTTGACCTTGGAGATCCCGCCCGGGCGGATCGCCTCCTCGATCTCCTCCACGGGCGCGTCGCGCACCGCCTCCCAGGCGGGGAAGCGCTCTCGCAGACGGCCGTAGGCAACGTCGCGGTTGCGGTCGTTCGTGCTCTGGGACAGCACGGTGAGGATCAGCTCCTCGAGCGGGCGCCCGTGCGGACGCTGTCCGGGCACCCCGTAGAGCTCGCGCAGTCGCTGGCGGATCGCGCGCACTCGGCGGGCCGGCGGGCGGACCCACGATCCGCTCACTCCACCGCCCCCCAGCGCTCGGTCGCCCGGGCGGCCTCGGCCACCGCCTCCGGAAGCGCGGCCGCGAGCGCCGGCGCGTAGTAGTCGGCGAGCGCGAGGCGCGCGAGCAGCACGCCCATGAGCGCGTCTCCGGCGCCCACGGTGCTGCGCACCCGCGCGCGCACGCCCGGGACGTCGGTCGCGAGCTCACCGCGCAGGAGCGCGCCGCCGGCGCCCAGGGTGACCACCACCAGCCGCGCGCCACCGGCCAGGATCGCCGCGGCGGCCCGCTCCGGGTCGGGCTCCCCGGTCATGGCCTCCGCCTCCGCGTGGTTGGTGCGCACGAGGAAGGCGCCGGGCACCGCCGCGTTCGCCGCCGCGGCCGCCGCGGCGCGCGTACGCCACCGGGCCGGACGCAGGTTGGGATCGAACACCACGGGTCGGTCGAGCGCGAGTGCGCGCTCGCGCGCGGCCATCGTCAGCTCGCGCTCGGCCTCGCCGACCATCGTGTTGGTGCCGAAGAACACCGCGTCGCTGGCCTGGACGGCCTCGTCGACACGGCCGGACAGCGCCTCGATCGTGGCCGCGATCCCGTCGCCGTAGATCGAGAAGGTCGGCTCGCCCTCGGCGTCCGTGGTGACCAGGGCGAACGGCGTGGCCAGACCCTCGACCAGCTCGAACCAGCGCAGGTCCACGCCGACCCGCTCGAGCCGTCGCCGCAGCCAGCGGCCCCAGGCGTCGGCGCCCGCGCCGCCGGCGAGCGCAATCTCGGCGCCCATGGCGGCCGCCGTGTGGGCGACGTTGCCGGCCGCGCCGCCGAAATGCGGCCGGAACGCGTCGGCCTCGGCCGGGTCCGCGACCGGCCGCTCGCACACGAGGTCGACGATGGCTTCGCCGAGGCAGAGGGTCGGCACGAGCGGACCCTAGTCCCTGGCGGCTATGCTCGCGCGCCGCGTGGCCGAGCACCTCGAGGACATCGACGGCCAGCCGATCTTCTGGCGCAGCGCACCCGGCGACGGCGCCCCGGTGCTGTACCTCCACGGCGTCCCCACGAGCTCGGACGACTGGCTGCCGTTCCTCGAGCGGACCGGCGGCCTGGCCCCCGACCTGCCCGGCTTCGGCCGCTCGAGCAAGCGCGCCGACCTCGACTACTCCATCCCGGGCTACGAGCGGTTCCTCGAGCGCTTCCTCGATCACGTGGGCGCCGAGCGCTACAGCCTCGTGGTGCACGACTGGGGTGCCGTCGGTCTGGCCCTGGCCCAGACGGCTCCGGAACGGCTGGAGCGCCTGGTGGTGATGAACGTGGTCCCGTTCCTGCCGGGATACCGCTGGCACCGCACCGCGCGCGCCTGGCGCACGCCCCTGCTCGGCGAGCTGCTGATGGGCGCGACGAATCGCTGGGTCCTCTGGCAGCTCTCCCGCGAGGCGAGCGCAACCCCGGGTCCGCTGCCCCGGGAGTTCGTCGACGGGCTGTGGGAGCACTTCGACCAGGGCACCCAGCGCGCCATCCTGCGGCTCTACCGCAGCGCGCCGTCGGATGTGCTGGCCCGCGCCGGGGAGCGGCTGGGCGAGATCACCGCGCCGGCACTCGTGCTGTGGGGCGATCGCGATCCCTACATCCCGGCCCGGTTCGCCGACGAGACCGCCGCCGCGCTGGGCTCGGCCACCGTCCGCCACGTCGACGACGCGAACCATTGGCCATGGCTCGATCGCCCGGACGTCGTCGACATCGTCGCCGAGTTCCTGACGGATTCGCCAGCAAAAACGGCGGGTTAGCGGGACCGGCGCAATCGGCCCGGATCGCGTGCTAGCCTCTCGCGCTCGCTGAGGCCGGCAAGGGGAATTACCGCCTCGGTAAAGGGAATAGTCGCGCACCAATGCCCTCCGGCCGCGATCCCAATTCCACGCTCGTACGCCTGCGTCTACGCGGGTTCGTCGTCGTGCTCGCGCTGGTCGCGGGCATGGTGCTTCCGGCCGCCCCGGCCACGGCGTCGGCGGGGCCGCAGGTCCGGCCCGCGTACCTGGGCGGGATGGAGTGGTCGGTGCTGCGCAACGTCAACTGGGTGCGCTCGCGCTTCGGTCTGCGTCCCCTCCGGCCGGACGGCCGTCTGACCGCCGCCGCGGAGGCCCACACGAACGACATGGCGAGCCACTTCTACTACGCGCACGACTCGCTCAATGGCGGTGCATGGTGGGCGCGCATCCGTCGATACATCCACGCCGAGCAGGTGGCGGAGACCCTGAATTACATCGTCGGGCCGCGGTCCAGCCGCCGGGAGCCCAAGACGATCGTGCGCTCGTGGATGAACTCGCCGCCCCACCGGGCGATCCTGCTCGCCCGCGGCCTGCGCCGCATCGGCATCGCACGCCAGAGCACGCACCGGCCGGGCAGGCCGGCGTTCTACACGGCGGACTACGCCAGCCTTCACTGAGCCACGGGCGTAGGTCGACCGCGCGTACCGCGAAGCGGTACTAACGGCCCTCCCGGGCGGAGGGTCTGCTGTCTGCAGACCCGGAGCCCGAAGGGCGGGAGGGCGGCAAAGCCGCCCGGTTACATCCGCCGAGGCAGGCGAAGGCTCGTTGTCTACGAGCCGGAGCCAGCGCGGCCAAGCCGACGCAAAGAGGGTGGCGAAGCCACCCGGTCACCCGGCCAAGACAGGCGAAGGCTCGTCGTCCACGAGCCGGAGCCAGAGCGGCAAAGTCGAAGCCAACAGGGTGGCGAAGCCGCCCGGTTAAGGCAGTTACGCTCCCCGCCATGCCGCTGCGGCGCGCGCAACCATGGCTGCCCGCGCTGCTCGCCGCGGCGCTGGCCGTCCTCTACCTGCTCTGGGACCCCCCGGCGCCCGACCTCGCGGCGCAGGTGTTTCGCACCGACCTGTTCGCGCACGACGGGTTCGCGCTCTGGAACGGGCAGTGGTTCGGCGGCCATCACACGCTGGGCTACTCGGTGCTGTTCCCGCCGCTCGCCGCCGCCCTCGGGCCCGAGCTCGTCGGTGGCCTCGCCGCCGTCGCCTCCGCCGTGCTCTTCGACCGGATCGTGCGCCACCACTGGGGCGACGACGCCTGGGTCGGCTCGCTGTGGTTCGCGGCCTCGACCGCGACGAACCTGCTGATCGGCCGGCTGACCTTCACGCTGGGCGTGGCGGTGGGACTGGCGGCGGTGCTCGCACTGCAGCGGGACCGCCGAGGACTCGCTCTCGGGCTCGCGGCGGTGTGCTCCCTGTCCTCGCCCGTCGCCGGCCTGTTCCTGGGGCTCGTCGGCGCGTCCCTGGCCCTCGCCGGGCGCCCCCGCTCCGGGGTGGAGCTGGCCGTGGCCGCGGTGGCTCCGGCCGCGCTCCTGTCCCTCGCCTTTCCCGACACCGGGCACCAGACGTTCGACTTCATGACGCTGTGGCCGGTCCTGGT
>DASYIJ010000099.1:0-28794 GCA_035997675.1 Solirubrobacteraceae bacterium | reverse complement strand
GGCCGGCTGCTGAACCTGGGCAACGCAACCGGGCACCCGAGCTTCGTGATGTCCAACTCGTTCGCCAACCAGACGATCGCCCAGGTCGAGCTGTTCGCCAAGAACGACGAATACGAGAAGCGTGTGTACGTGCTGCCCAAGCACCTCGACGAGAAGGTCGCCCGCCTGCACCTCGATGCGCTCGGCGTGCGGCTGACGCAGCTCACGCCGGAGCAGGCCGCGTATCTCGGCGTGCAGCCCGACGGGCCCTACAAGCCCGACCACTACCGCTACTGAGCCCCACGGCCAAGACCGAGTCCCCGCCGCACGACGTCGCCGACCTCTCCCTCGCCGGGGAGGGGGAGGCGCGCGTCGCCTGGGCCGAGGGGCAGATGCCGGTCCTGCGCTCGATCCGCGAGCGCTTCGCCGCCGAGCGCCCGCTGGACGGGGTGCGCGTGGCCGCGTCGCTGCACGTGACGGCCGAGACGGCGAACTTCGTCACCGCCCTGGCCGCGGGCGGCGCGAGCGTCGCGCTGTGCGCCGCCAACCCGCTGTCCACCCAGGACGAGGTCGCGGCGGCTCTCGTGCGGAGCGGCGTGGAGGTCCGGGCCGTGCACGGCGAGGGCCCCGAGGCGGTCGCCGAACACGTTGCCGTGCTGGCCGCGGCCGGGCCGCAGGTGACGATCGACGACGGCGCCGACCTGCTGGCCGCCCTGCACGCGGACGGACCGCCGGCGGACGTCCTCGGAGGCATCGAGGAGACCACGACGGGGATGGTGCGCATCCGCAGGCTCGACGCGGCGGGACGGCTGGCCTACCCGGTGCTGGCGGTCAACGAGGCGGTGTCGGAGCGGGCCTTCAACGACCGTCACGGCACCGGGCAGTCCGCGCTGGACGGAGTCCTGCGCGCCACCAACATGCTCCTGGCCGGCCACACGTTGGTCATCCTCGGCTACGGCTGGGCCGGGAAGGGCATCGCGGCCCGCGCCCGCGGCGCGGGCGCGGCGGTGATCGTGTGCGAGGTGGACCCGATGCGCGCGCTCGAGGCGCGCATGGATGGCTTCGAGGTGATGCCCACGCTCGAGGCGGCGGCGCGCGGCGATCTCTTCATCACGGTCACCGGCTCGCGCTCGGTGCTCCGCGGCGAGCACTTCGCGCGCATGAAGGACGGTGCCGTGCTCGCCAACGCCGGGCATTTCGACGTCGAGATCGACCTCGACGACCTGCGGGCCGCGGCCCGCGGCGAACCCGAGCAGGTCCGGCCGCTGGTCGAGCGCTACGACCTCGAGGACGGCCGGAGGCTGAACCTGCTCACGCGCGGCCGTGTCGTCAACCTCGCCGCCGCCGAGGGCCACCCGGCGGCGGTCATGGACGTGTCGTTCGCCCTCCAGGCTCTGTGCGTGGAAGAGCTGGTGCGCCGCGCCGGCCAGCTCGCGCCCGGCGTCCATCCCGTCCCGGACGCGATCGACCGCGAGGTCGCGCGGCTCAAGCTCGCGGCGCTCGGCGTCGAGATCGACGCGCTCACGCCCGTCCAGGAGGAGTACCTGGACGCCTGGCGCGGGCCTCAGACGGCGCCGTAGCGCTCGGCGCGGTCCTCGTCGCGCTCCGCCTCGCCGAGCGCCCGCAGGAAGAGCCACACCATCGCCACACCCATCACGATCGCCTGCTCGAGCGCCATGGTCGCGCCGCCGATGGACTGGTCCTGCAGCGCGGTCAGCCCCCAGTAGTGCGGACGGTGCTCGTAGAACGTGTAGAGCACGGTGGGTGAGAAGGTGAGCAGGACTCCGAGCAGCCCCAGGCCGATCTTTCCCGTGAACATGTAGGCCACGGGCCCGAGACCGCCCAGGCGGCGGCGGTTGCGGATGGGCGAGAGGACGTGCCACCAGTACAGGAGCCCGATCGCCGCGAACGTCACGTGCTCGAGCGCGTGCACCAGCGGATGCCGCAGCGCCCCGTCATAGAGCGCCGGCACGTGCCACAGCCACATGCCGGCCACGTAGAGCACGAGCGCCGTCGCCGGATGCCCGAGCGGACCGGCCGCCCGCTCGAGGCGCTGGATGCGGCGGGTCACCGGGCGGAGGATCACCTTCGTCAGCCCGAGGGTCAGGAGGATCGCCGCCAGATCGACGATCAGCAGGTGCTGGACCATGTGCATGACGAAGAGCTGCTCGCCGAGACGGTCCACCGGGGAGATCAGCGCCACGAACAGCGCCCCGATGCCCGCGGCGAACGACGTCAGCCGCCAGCCGCTCGCGGCGCTCGGTCCCGCCTCGACCCGCGCCGCCCGCCAGCGGCGCACATAGATCACGAGCGCGGCCGCGAGCGCGAAGAGCACCCCCGGGTTCAGCGTCCACGAGTAGTCGGGAGCCACCGCGCGCGATTGTCGCAGTCCGCGCGCCACGCGCGACGAGCGAGTCGTCACCGTCCGGGGAGGTGCTCCGCCGCCTCGCCGACGAACTGCTCGCCCTGCTCGTGCCCCCGGCCTGCCTCGCGTGCCGGCGCCCGCTCACGCGCGCGGGCGACCCGTTGTGTCCGACCTGTCGGCGCGCGCTCCCGTGGATGCGCGAGCCGCGTTGCCCGCGCTGCGCGCTGCCGGCGCCGTGCCGGCCGTGCCCGGGCGCCGGCGCGCCCTTCGACGCTGCCTGGGCGCCGGTGGCTCACGACGGCTCGGCGCGAGCGCTGGTCGCGGCACTGAAGTTCCGCGGCCGCCTGCCGGTGGCCGACCTCATGGCCGGGCAGATCGCTGCCACGGCGCCGCCCGGGCTTCTCGCCTCCCCCGCCGTCCTCGTCCCGGTACCCGCCGACCCGGGGCGCCGCCGCGCGCGCGGGTTCGACCAAGCCGAGCGGTTGTGCCGGGCGCTGGCGAGCCGCACCGGGCTGCCGCGGCAGGCCGTGCTGCGCCGGCGCGGATCGACGCCCCGCCAGGTCGGGTCCTCGCGCGCGACGCGGCTCGCCCCGGGCCGGTTGCCGGTCGTCGCGACGCGCCCGGGGCCGGCCCGCGCGGTGCTCGTGGACGACGTCCACACGACCGGGGCGACGCTTCGCGCCTGCGCCGCGGCGCTGCGGGCCGCGGGCACGAACCGGGTCGCGTGCGTCACCTATGCACGAGCCCTGCGCGGGGGCTGACAAACCGGCGTCTCGGGCGTAGCATCCGAGCACGACGTCCACACAGCGAGGAGGTCCCATGCGGATCGCGATCAAAGGGCGCAACACTCCGGTCACGGACGACATCCGGGACTACGTGGAGCGGAGGTTCGGGAAGATCGCGAAGCAGGTCTCTCCGCTCGCCGAGCTCGAGGTGGAGGTCATGGAGGAGCGCAACCCGGCGATCGCCGACTCGCAGGTGGCCGAGGTGACGCTGCACCTCAAGGGCGTGACCCTCCGAGCGCACGACGCGTCGCGCGACATGATCCACTCGATCAACCTCTGCGCGGAGGAGCTCGCACGCCAGGTGAAGCGACATCGTGACAAGCGGCGCAAGCGCCGAGAGTCGCGCGCCGCGGGCATCCGCAGCAACGTCTCGCCCGCCTCCTGAGCGCCACCCAGCCGTTGCTACGCTAGGCCCGTATGGGCATTCTGGACCGCGCACTGCGCCTCGGCGAGGCGAAGCAATACAAGGGCTACGCGCAGCGGGTCGAGCGCATCAACGCGTACGAGCCGGAGATGGAGCTGCTCACGGACGATGAGCTCCGCGAGGAGACCGACAAGCTGCGCGAGCGGGCGCGCGGGGGCGAGCCCCTCGAGGATCTCGTCTACGAGAGCTTCGCGCTGACCCGCGAGGCGTCCAAGCGCGCGCTTGGGCTGCGCCACTTCGACGTGCAGATGATCGGCGGGATGGTCCTCCACGACGGTGCAATCGCCGAGATGAAGACCGGCGAGGGCAAGACGCTCACCGCGACGCTCCCCATCGTCCTGAACTCGCTCGGCGGCGCCGGCGTGCACCTCGTCACCGTCAACGACTACCTGGCCCGCCGCGACGCCGAGTGGATGAAGCCGATCTACGACGCGCTCGGGGTCAAGGTGGGGATCCTCCAGAACATGCAGCCCTACGAGGAGAAGCAGGTCGCCTACGCCGCCGACGTGACCTACGGCACCAACTCGGAGTTCGGCTTCGACTACCTGCGCGACAACATGGCCACGACGCTGGAGGAGAAGGTCCAGCACGGCGGCCGCGAGAAGCCCGAGGACTGGGTGGAGGTCGACGCCAACGCCAAGCGCCACTCCTTCGCCCATCGGTTCGCGATCGTCGACGAGGTGGACAACATCCTCATCGACGAGGCACGGACCCCGCTGATCATCTCCGGCGCGCCCGAGCAGGCCGCCGACCTCTACGCCAAGTTCGCTCGCCTCGCGCCGCAGATGGAGACCGGCAAGACGCCCACCGGCATGGACCCGCGGGCCAAGAAGGAGTTCGTCGCGGACTTCGACTTCGAGTTCGACGAGAAGCACAAGACGGTGGCGGTGACCGAGCGCGGGGTCAAGAAGGCCGAGAGCTTCCTCGGCATCCCGCACCTCTACACGGCGGAGAACGGCCATCTCGTCAACCACCTCCACCAGGCGCTGAAGGCCGAGTCGCTGTACAAGCGCGGCGTCGAGTACGAGGTCATCGACGGCGAGGTGAAGATCATCGACGAGTTCACGGGTCGCATCCTCGAGGGCCGGCGCTGGTCGGAGGGGCTCCACCAGGCGGTGGAGGCCAAGGAGAACGTGGCCGTCCAGGAGGAGAACCAGACGCTCGCCACGATCACGCTGCAGAACTACTTCCGCATGTACGAGAAGCTCGGCGGCATGACCGGCACGGCCCTGACCGAGGCCTCCGAGTTCATGAAGATCTACGAGCTGCCGGTCGTCGAGGTCCCCACCAACGAGCCGATGGTGCGCGATGACCGCAACGACCAGATCTACAAGACCAAGGACGGCAAGTGGGCGGCGGTGGTCAACGAGATCACCGAGCGCCACGAGCGCGGCCAGCCGGTGCTGGTGGGGACGATCTCTGTCGAGGTCTCCGAGCTGCTCTCCCAGCAGCTGGACAAGCGGGGCATCAAGCACACGGTCCTCAACGCCAAGCCCGAGCACGCCGAGCGCGAGGGCGAGATCATCGCCGAGGCCGGTCAGCCCGGCGCGGTGACCATCGCGACGAACATGGCCGGCCGCGGCGTCGACATCAAGCTCGGGGGCAACCCGGACCACCTCACGCGGCAGGAGCTGGCCAAGCTCGGCCTCAAACCCGGCGACCCCGACTACGACGAGCGGTTCACGGACGTCCGTCCGACGATCGAGCAGCGCGTCGAGGGCGCCCACGAGGAGGTCCTCAACGCCGGCGGTCTGTTCATCTGTGGCACGGAACGACACGAGTCGCGGCGGATCGACAACCAGCTGCGCGGGCGCGCCGGGCGCCAGGGCGATCCGGGCGAGTCGCGCTTCTTCCTCTCCGCCGAGGACGACCTCGTGCGCCTGTTCGCCGGCGAGCGGATCTACAAGATCCTCGAGCGCTTCGGCACGACGGACGACGAGGGCAACGAGGAGCCGATCGAGGCGAAGATGCTCACCAGCCAGATCGAGAAGGCGCAGAAGAAGGTAGAGGAGCAGAACTTCCTGATCCGCAAGCGCGTGCTCGAGTACGACGACGTGATGAACCAGCAGCGCGAGGTCATCTACGAGTACCGCGACCGCGTGCTCGAGGGGGAGGACCTCAGCGACGAGGCGCGCGAGAACGTGCGTCAGGTGATCGAGCGGATGGTCAGCGACTACACGCCGGGCGACTTCGTCGAGGACTGGGACATCGCGGGCCTGTTCGCCCAGGTCGAGCAGCTGTTCCCCACCGAGATCGACCCGTCCGAGCTGTCGGCGGAGCAGATCGAGCGCGCCGAGCTCGTGGACATGCTCACCGAGGACGCGCTCGAGATGTACTCCGAGCGCCAGGAGGAGCTGGGCGAGGAGCTCATGCGCGCGCTCGAGCGCTATCTGCTGCTGCAGATCATCGACGAGCGCTGGCGCGAGCACCTCTACGACATGGATTACCTGCGCGAGGGCATCCATCTGCGCGGGTTCGCGCAGATCGAGCCGCTGGTCGCCTACAAGAACGAGGCCTTCACCCTGTTCAACGACCTCATGAACGGCATCTGGACGGACTTCGTGCGCATGATCTTCAACGTCGAGGTCGAGCTGACGGCCGAAAACGGTGACGGCGCGGGCGCACCCTCGCCGATCCCGGCAAGCCCGGGCGCGGGCTCGTCGTCGACCGCCTCGGGGCGGGTGTCCTACTCGGGCGGCGGCCCGGTCGGCGGCGCCGAGGCGATCGCCATGGCCTCGGCCGAGGCCGGTGCCGCGGCGGGCGCGTACGAGGACGGCGAGATCTCCGAGCAGGAGATGTCGATGCTCCCGCAGCCCGTCGAGCAGCGCCACGTCGACGAGCACGAGCAGGTCGGCCGGAACGACCCCTGCTGGTGCGGATCGGGCAAGAAATTCAAGAAGTGCCACGGGGCGTAGCCGCGCTCGATGGCCACCACGCCCGCCTCGGAGTCGACGCCGCAGCGCCTGGCGGCGATACGCGACCAGCTCACGCTGCTCGCGGACTACCTTTGACCCTGCTGAGCTGAAGCGGCGCGCCACCGCGCTCGAGGAGCAGATGGGCGCGCCGGGGTTCTGGGACGACCAGGAGCGGGCGGCGCGGGTCAGCGCCGAGCACTCCCGCGCGACGCGCAAGCTCGAGGAGTTCGAGCGGTTGCGGGCCGATGTCGAGGACCTCGACGGGCTGGCCGAGCTGGCCGAGGAGGATCCCGAGCTGGCCAGGGAGTTCGACGAGCAGATCGACTCGGTCGAGCGCCGCCTCGCCTCGCTGGAGGAGGAGCGGTTGTTCTCCGGCCGCTACGACTCTGGCGACGCCCTCGTGACCGTCAACGCCGGCGCCGGCGGTACCGACGCGCAGGACTGGGCCGAGATGGTCCTGCGGATGGAGATGCGCTGGGCGGAGAAGCGCGGCTTCAAGGTCGAGCTGCTCGAGGTCAGCCCCGGGGAGGAGGCCGGGATCAAGTCGGCCACGTTCCGGGTGTCCGGCGACAACGCCTACGGCCTGTACTCGGCCGAGAAGGGCGTGCACCGGCTCGTGCGCCTGTCGCCCTTCGACGCGGCCAACCGGCGCCAGACGAGCTTCGCCGGCGTGGAGGTGTCGCCGGTGGTGGACGCGACCGCCGATGTGAGGATCGACGACGAGGACCTGCAGGTCGACACCTACCGCGCGAGCGGAGCCGGCGGCCAGCACGTCAACAAGACCGACTCGGCCGTGCGGATCACGCACCGTCCGACCGGCATCGTGGTCCAGTGCCAGAACGAGCGCTCACAGTCCTCGAACAAGGCGACGGCAATGGCCATGTTGCGATCGCGGCTGGCCGAGCTGGAGGAGCGCAAGCGCCGGGAGGAGATCGCGGCGGAGCGGGGCGAGGCGCAGGACGTCAATTTCGGCTCGCAGATCCGCAACTACGTCCTGCATCCCTACAAGCAGGTCAAGGACCTGCGCACCGGCGTCGAGGCGGGCGACGTCCAGCGCGTCCTCGACGGCGATCTCGACGACTTCGTGCGCGCCTACCTGCTCCAGGAAGCGTCGAGCAACTGAGCATGCAGCTGCCCCAGCAGACCGCGCCGTATCTGGAGGCGCTGACGTCCTACGCGTTTCGCGATCCCACGCGCTTCCACGTGCCCGGGCACAAGGGCGGACCGGGCGCCGACGCCGGCTTGCGCCACGCGATGGGGGAGACGGCGCTGACGCTGGACGTCGCGCAGGGGATCGAGGAGATCGACGCCGGCCCTCCGCCGACGCCCTACGACCGCGCCGAGACGCTGGCCGCCGACCTGTACGGAGCGCGGCAGACCTGGTTCCTCTCCAACGGGGCGACCCAGGGCAACCACGCGCTGTGCCTCACGCTCGCGCCCGAGGGCGTTGAGATCGTCGCCCAGCGCAACTCGCACGGCTCGCTGGTGGACGGCCTCGTGCTCAGCGGCGGGGTCCCGCGCTGGGTTGCACCGGAGTACGACGACGACCTCGGCATGGCCCACGGCGTGACCCCCGAGGCCGTCGCGGAGGCGCTGGCCGCGGCGCCGGAGACCCGGGCGGTGTTCGTGGTCTCGCCGACCTACTACGGGATGGCCGCCGACGTCGCGGGCTGCGCCGAGGCGGCGCACGCCGCCGGCGCCGCGCTGGTGGTCGACCAGGCGTGGGGCCCGCACTTCGGCTTCCACCGCGGCGTGCCGCCCTCGGCGCTCCAGCAGGGCGCCGACGCCGCTCTGACCTCGACGCACAAGATGGTCGGCTCGCTGACGCAGTCGGCCATGCTGCACGTCGGCGCCACCGATCGCGTGGATGCGGAGCGGCTCGCGCGCATGGTCCGGCTGATGCGGTCGACCAGCCCGAACTCCCTACTGCTCGCCTCGCTCGATGCCGCGCGCCGCCAGATCGCGATCCACGGCCAGGACCTGCTCGGGCGCACGGTGGCGGCCGCGGAACGCGAGGTCGAAGCCATTGACGCGATCGAGGGTTGCCGGGTCGTCGGTGCGGACCTGGTGGGGCGGCCCGGCGTCGTCGCGCACGACCCCCTGCGGATCGTCATCGACGTCCGGGGGACGGGCTGCACGGGCTACGAGGTCTCCCAGGCACTCCAGCGCGGCTCCGACGTCTATGTCGAGCTCGCCACCCACGCGACGATCGTCCTCGTGCTGGGTCTCGGCCAGCCCGTGGGCGCGCTCGAGCGCTTCGCGCACGATCTCGCCGCCGAGCTCGACGAGATCCGCCGCCCGGGCGTCGCCGCGACCCTCGCCCCGCCGGAGACGACCCTGAGCAGCGAGACGGCCGTGCCGCCGCGCGAGGCCTTCCTGCGGCCCGGCGAGGTGCTGGCCGTGGACGAGGCGGTCGGCCGCGTCTCGGCCGAGTCGATCGCCGGCTACCCGCCGGGGATCCCGGCGCTGCTCCCGGGCGAGCGGATCACGGCCGAGGTGGTCGAGTACCTGCGCACGCTGGCCACCGCCGGTGCCCGCCTGCACGGCGCCAGCGACCCGGCGTTCGAGACGATCACGGTCCTGCGGGAGACGGGTTGAGGGACATCGTCTCGCGGGCGCTCGCCGAAGACCTCGGCGACGGGGACGCCACGAGCAACGCGACGGTCGACGAGACCGCCCGAGCCCGCGCGACCGTCACGCAGAAGGCGCCGGGCGTGCTGTTCGGACTCGACGTTGCCGAGGAGGCGTTCCGAGCGCTCGACCCGGCCGTCGAGATCGAGCGACTCGCCCCCGAGGGCGAATGGCGCGATGGCGGCCCCGTGCTGCGGATCGACGGCCGCGCGCGCGCGCTCCTCGGCGCCGAGCGCACCGCGCTGAATTTCCTCCAGCGCCTCTCCGGCGTTGCCACGGCCACGGCGCGGGCCGTCAAGGAGGTCGAGGGCACGGGTGCCCGGATCCTCGACACGCGCAAGACCACCCCCGGCCTGCGCACGCTGGAGAAGGCGGCGGTGCGCGCCGGCGGCGGCGTCAACCACCGGGCCGGGCTCTACGACGCGATCCTGATCAAGGAGAACCACATCGCGGCGGCCGGCGGGGTGGGGGAGGCAGTGCGGCGTGCGCGGTCGGCGTCTCCCGACCTGCCGCTGGAGGTCGAGTGCCGGGACATGGCCGAAGTCGACGAGGCGCTGGGCGCCGGAGCCGCGCGCTTGCTGCTCGACAACATGCCGCCAGAGCGGCTGCGCGAGGTCGTGTCGCACGTCGACGGGCGGGCGACGCTCGAGGCCAGCGGAGGCATCACGCTGGCCAATCTGAGGGAGGTGGCGACAACGGGCGTAGAATTCATCTCGATCGGTGGGCTGACGCACTCCGCCTCGGCGCTCGATCTGTCCCTGACTCTGGAGCCGACCCCATGAACTCCCTCCCCGTGATTCAGCCCGGAGGCGCCGGTCTCACCGACGCTCCGATCGTGCTCGAGGACATCGCCGGCCTCCACGCCGAGATCCGGCGCCTGGCCGACGAGCGCGGTGCCGTCATCCTCGCCCACAACTACCAGGTCCCCGAGATCCAGGACGTCGCCCACTACGTCGGCGACTCCCTGGGCCTCTCCCGCCAGGCGGCGGCCGCCGCCGAGTCCACGATCGTGTTCTGCGGCGTGCACTTCATGGCCGAGACGGCCTCCATCCTGTCTCCCGAGAAGACCGTCCTGATCCCGGACCCGGACGCCGGCTGCTCGCTGGCCGACTCGATCACGGCGGACGAGCTGCGCGCCTGGAAGGCCGAGCACCCCGGGGCGGTCGTCGTCATGTACGTCAACACGAGCGCCGAGGTGAAGGCGGAGACGGACTACTGCTGCACCTCGTCCAACGCCGTGGGCGTGGTCGAGCACATCTACCGCGAGCACGGCAACGACACCGAGATCCTGTTCGGACCGGACATGTGGCTCGGCGCGTACGTCGAGCAGCGCACCGGCCGCGGCATGCACATCTGGTCGGGCGAGTGCCATGTCCACGCGGGCATCCGGCCGGCCGACATCGAGGCGACTCGGGCCGAGCATCCCGGCGCGGACTTCCTGATCCACCCCGAGTGCGGGTGCTCGACCAGCGTCATGGAGTACGTGGCCGCGGGCGACGTTGACTCCGAGGGAGTGCACATGCTCTCCACGGGTGGAATGCTCGGGTACGCCGAGCAGGCCAAGCCGGGCACCACGGCGATCGTCGCCACCGAGACCGGCATGCTGCACCCGCTGCGCGAGGCCGCGCCCGACACGGAGTTCATCGCGGCCAACGAGGCGGCGGTGTGCCGCTACATGAAGATGATCACGATGCCGAAGCTGCGCGACGCGCTGCGCGACGGCGTCCACGAGGTCCGCGTGCCGGCCGAGGTCGCCGAGCGCGCTCGCGTGCCGATCGAGCGCATGGTGGCGATCTCCTAGAACGCAAACGGGGCGGCCCTGAGGCCGCCCCGTCGCATTCCGACCTGATCCGTCGTGATCAGCCGAGCTTGATCTCCTTGAAGATCGCGCCGGCGGAGGTGAGCTTCAGCTCGGCCTCCCTGACCACGCGCCCCTGGCTGAGGTCCGCGGCCGTGCAGCCGTGATCCTCGTTCTGATTCTCGTCGGCCTCGTTCTGGTTTTCGTTGGCGTCGTTCTGGTTGGCGTCGCCATGTTCGTCGCTGCTGTTGTTCGGCGTGGGGTTGCCGTTGTCCCCGTGGTTGTCGCCCTTCTCGCCGTCGCGGCTCGCGGTCGCGGTCGGCGTGGCGGGCTTCACCTTGCACTCGGTGTCGGCGGTGACCTTGCCGGTGACGGTCCCGCCGCCGTCCAGCGCGATGGTGAGCGTGCCCGTGTTGGGGCTGCCGGCGTCGGCGACGAAGGACTGGATCGTGCCGGCGTGCTCGTTGCCGTCCTTCACGCCGTCGTTGTCGGAGTCCGCCTTGTGGGGGTCGTCCCCGGCCTGGAACTCGCCCTGGTTGTTCAGACCGTCACGGTCCGGGTCGAGCTTGGTCTGCTTGACCTTCAGGGAAAGGTTGTGACGGCACTCCCAGCGATCCGGGATGCGGTCGTGGTTACGGTCGACCCGTGCGCTGGTCGGGCAGGACTTGTGCTTGTGCTTGCTGCGAGCGGATGCCCCCGCCGGCAGCAGCATCAGGCCGGCGACGAGCGCCGCGGCCAGGCTGACAATGCTCATCCTTCGCATGTGGCGTCTCCTTGAGAGGGGTTCACAGGCTGAGACGAGACCCCTCGGGGAAGGTCACGCGTGGCCTGGACGTTTGATCGACTCGCTCTCGGTGCGCCGCGAGAAAACGTCCCGTGCGGTGGACGCCCGAACCGGGCTGCGGGCTGAGCGCTAGTTGTGGAGGGGCTCGGGGACCTCGGGCGTGCCGTCGCCCTTGCCCGAACGACCCGACACGTCGGGCGGACGGGACCCGTCCTTGCCCGAGTCCGACGGAGGGGGCAGGCTCGGTCCCGGGGCCGAGCTCCCATCGCTCGGCGGCTCGGCGGAGCCGTCGCCCGAGGGCGCACCGCCGTGATCATGGCCGCTGTCCGAGCTCGAGCTGTGGTCGCTGCCACCGTCTCCGCTGCTCGGGGTGCGTCCGGACGAGTCCCCGCTGCCCGAACCGTCGCGACCGTGGCCGGACCCCGAGTGGTCCTCCGAGCCCGACCCGGAGCGTGACGAGCCCGATCCCGAGGAACCGTTGCCGCTGTGGCCGTGGCGAGATGCTTGGTGGTTCGGGCCGTTGCCTCCGCCGCTCGTCGTGCCGCTCGCACTCGTGCTCGAGGATCCGCGGCCGATGCCGCCGTTCGAGACCCACGTGGCGGCCGGCGTGGTGTGGGACGGCGATGCCGCCGCGGCCGTGTCGGCCCCGATCCGGTGATGCTTGGCGAGGTCGTGGAGCGCGACCGGCCCGGTGACCAGCACGCCGGCCGCGATCAACGCCGCGCCGCCCTTGAGCACCAGCCCGGCGCCGCCGGCGGCTCCGAGCTCGGCGAGGCTGGCGGCGCTCGGCGCCGAGCTTCCGGCCGTGCCCGCGGCCCAGATGGCCATCGGCGCCGGGGTAACGGCCGTCGCGGCGGCCCGCAGCGTCACGCGGGCCCGGTGCACGAGCTGGCGGACGGCGCCGTCGGTGAGGCCGAGGTCGTGGGCGATCTGGGCGCGACTTTCGCCGTCGACCGCCGTGCGCAGCAGCGCCTCGCGCTGATTCTGCGGCAGTGCCGCGACTCCGGCGAGGGTCTCGCGCATCACGGTGCGGCGCTCGAGGTCCACCTCCGGGCCACCCGGCGAGCGCAGCGACTCGCTCAGTTCCTCGTAGTCGTAACCGGCGCGCTTGATCGTGTCGAGGGCCGTGTTCTGCGCGATGCGGTAGAGCCAGGGCCGCAGGTCGCGCACCTCCGCGCCGTCCTGCAAGGTGGTCCACGCCTTGAGGAAGGTCTGCTGGAGCGCATCCTCCGTGCGCGACTCCGGCAGCACCCGGCGGACGTGCCGGTGCAGCGGCCGGCGATAGCGCTCCACGATCGCCTCGAAGGCTCGCTCGTGGCCCTGGCGCACCAACGCGACGAGACGCGAATCGGACTGCGCGCGCAGCAGGGTCGCGGAGAGGATCGGGGTCATGGTGGTCGTATCGGCAGCCGAACGCCCGACGAGCAGCCGCCGTCTACAGGGTACGACGATCGTCAGGTCGCATTGTCACGCACGGAAACCTCGGTTCCGGACTCGACCGCGGCCCGGACACGCGGCAGGTCGTCGACCTTACGCTCAAGCTCCAGCGGTGTGTAGCAGTGCACCTCGGCGCGCCGACCCATCGCATCCGCGTCCCACAGCGCCTCCGCCTGCCGGACGCGCTCCAGCCAGGGCACGCCGTCGAAGCGGGGCGAGACGAGCACGACGACGCTGGGATCGCCGGTGCCCACATGGGCGCTCTCGACCGGCCAGCGGTCGCTCACCCGCTGGACATAGAGCTGCAGCTCGCGGAGGGATAGCCCGGCGTCTGGCACCAACCCGCCGATCCTACGCCGTCGGAGCGAACTCCTCCTCGTCGTGCGGGCCGACGCAGGCCACGGCGAGCTCGTCGCTGATCCCACGCGCGACCTCGGCGACCTGGTCGTAGGTGACCTCGTCCAGGCGCGCGATCGCGGCGTCCGGGTCGATCTCTCCACCGAAGACGATCGATTCATAGGCCGCGTGCCGTGCCACGGCGTTCGTGTTCTCGAACGCGAGCACGCGGCGGCCGGCGGCGTAGGCTCGGGCCCGTTCGACCTCCTCCTCCGTGGGCCCCTCGGCGCGCAGCTCCTCGACGATCTCCTTCATTCGCTGGAAGGCCTCGCCGGTCTTGCCCGACTCCAATCCGGCCGAAAGCTGGAGCACGCCGACGTCGGCGAACGCGTGATCGAGTGCGTAGACGGAGTACGCCAGGCCGCGCCGCTCGCGGATCTCGTCGAACAGTCGCGACCCCATCGAGCCGCCGAGCAGCGTCGCGTAGATCGTCATCGCCGCGCGCGCGCCGCGATCGGACACGTCGATCGACGGCCGGTAGGACAGGCGCAGGTGCGACTGCTTGGAGTCGCGGCGCTCGACGCGGATGCGCGGCGCGAGGGGTGGCGCCGGGTCGAAGGGCTGCGGGGTGTCGAGGTTGGGGAAGCGGGTGAACAGCTCGTCGATCGCGCCGTTGCCGGCCACCGCGGACAGGTTGCCGACGATGAACGCGCCGCCACGGGCGCCAGCCCAGCGGCGCTCGCGGAACGCGACGATGGCCTCGCGGCTGAACGTGCGCAGGTGGTCCTCCGGGCCGAGCACCGGTCGGCCGAGCGGATGGTCGCCGAAGGCGGCCTCGTCGATCAGATGCTCGGCGAGGACGGACGGCTGGTCATGCGCGCGCGCGATCTCCTGGATCACAACGCCGCGCTCGCGGTCGAGCTCCTCGGCGTCGATGCGCGCTCGCCCCACGAAGTCCGTCAGCAGGTCGATCGCCTGCGGCGCCGCCTCGGCGCGCGCCGTGATGTGGAAGGCGACGAGGTCGTGGCTGGTGTACGCGTTGAGCGACGCGCCCATGCGCTCGGCCGTCTCGTTCACGTCGCGGTAGTTCGGGTACTTCTCGCCGCCCTTGAACACGAGATGCTCGAGGAAGTGGGCCATGCCGTTCTCCTCGGGGCGCTCGGTGCGGGCGCCGGCGTCAAAGGCGACGAGCGCGGTCACCGAGCGCGTTCCCTCGAGCTCGACGCGGTGCAGCGGGAGCCCGTTGGCGAGGGCTGAGGTGGAGACCGTGGACATGCCCGGAGCCTAGCGTCGGTGTGCAGGAGTGCTTGCACGACTTCAGAACCGCGGCCGGTGCATCTAGGGTCGGGCGCCGCGATGGCTGCTCCCGAGCGACAGCACCGCCAGGGCCGCGCGCGCTCCGGCGCGCCCACGACCGTGCCCAAACGCCCGGCCCCGCAGCCGTCCGACGGCGACAACGTGATCGAGTTCCGCGGCGTTTCGAAGGTCTACGACGCGGGCGACGTCGGCCTGGACCGGGTGACGTTCGAGATCGAGCACGGCGAGTTCCTGTTCCTCGTCGGCCACACGGGCTCCGGCAAGTCGACCGTCATGCGCCTGCTGATCCGCGAGCTCGAGGCGACGCAGGGCAAGGTGCGCGTGGCCGGGCGCGACCTCCACGAGCTCTCGCGCCGCCGCGTCCCGTTCTACCGTCGCAACATCGGGGTGGTGTGGCAGGACTTCAAGCTGCTGCCCAACCGCACCGTGTACGACAACGTCGCCTACGCGCTGCAGGTCACCGGGCGCGGCCGTCGCGAGATCCGCGACAAGGTGCCCGACATCCTGCGCCTCACGGGGCTGGCGACGAAGCTCCACAACTACCCCGATCAGCTCTCCGGCGGCGAGCAGCAGCGCGTCTCAATCGCGCGCGCGTTCGTCAACCACCCGCCGCTGCTGCTCTGCGATGAGCCGACGGGGAACCTCGACCCCGAGACGAGCATCGGGATCATGCAGCTCCTGTACCGGATCAACCGCACGGGCACCACCGTGCTCGTCGCCACCCATGACCACGCGATGGTGGACAAGATGCGCCGGCGCGTGATCGAGCTGGCCGAGGGTCAGATCGTCCGCGACGAGATCGCCGGCCTGTACGCGGGCGACGAGACCACACGCGAGTTCGCCGCCCGCATGCGCGGCGCCGTGGCGGACCCCGACTTCGACTGGATCGCTTCGCCGCCGCGCACCGCGCGTGAACGCCAGCGCCAGCGCGAGCGCGAGGCCGAGCGCGAACGCGCCCGCTGATGCGCCTGGGGTTCTTCTTCCGCGAGGCCCTGCGTTCGCTGCGCCGCAGCGCACTGCCCAGCTTCGCCGCTCTCGCCACGGTGCTCGTGACGATGCTCGTGCTCGGCGTGTTCATCCCGATCGTCCAGGCGACGACCGGTGCGGCCAACGAGGTCCGCGGCCGCCTGCTGCTCGACGTCTACCTCAAGACCGGCGCGAGCGCATCGGACATCCAGCGCGTGCACGCCGTCATCCAGAAGACCCCGCACGTCAAGAAGGTCCAGTTCGTATCCAAGGCGCAGGCCTACCAGACGGAGCGCACGCGCAACCCGCAGGCCTACCAGCTGCTCGGCTCGAACCCGCTCCCCGACACCTTCCGCGTCACGCCCGACCACGCGGGCAACCTCGGCGCCGTGCGCGACGCGATCGTGCCGCTGGGCGCGTCGGGGCGCCGGGCGCCCGCCGACCCCTCGATCGACGAGGTCAAGAACCGGCGTGACGAGACGAACAAGATCCTCTCGGCCACGCGCATCGTGAAGCTCACGATGGCGCTGCTCGCCGCGCTGCTCATCGCCGCGTCGATCCTGCTGATCTCGAACACGATCAAGCTCTCGCTGTTCGCCCGGCGCCGCGAGGTGGAGGTGATGAAGCTGGTCGGGGCGACCGACTGGTTCATCCGCTGGCCGTTCGTGATCGAGGGCGTGATCGTCGGTGCGCTCGGGGGTGGTCTGGCCATCCTGCTCCTCGCCGTCGGCAAGGTGGCGCTGATCGACCCGCTGGCCCGCGACTTCGCGCTCATCGCCGCGCCCAGCACCATCGACTTCACCCTGCTCGTCGCGGTGCTCCTGGGCGCCAGCGTGGCCGTGTCGGCCACGGGCTCGGCGCTCTCGCTGCGCCGCTTCCTGCGAGTCTGACCGGGCGCTCGGCCGGCGAGGCCGGAGGACCCGCCTCAGTACCCTGCACCGCCATGCCTCCCCGTCGGCGCTCCCCGGTCCTGCCCGTCTCCCTGGCGGTGCTCGCGGTCCTCGTGCTGCTGTCCGTCGGCATCTACCTGGGCGGCCACCCGGAGGATCTCCCCGGACCCATCCGAAACGCCCTCGTGTCCGACGACGTCAAGACCACGCAAGAGGCCTTCGACCTGATCGAGCAGGACTACTACCGCAAGGTCAAGTCGAGCACGCTGGTCAACAGCGGCATCTCCGGTGCCGTTGCGTCGCTTCACGACCGCTTCTCCACCTACCTCGACCCGACCGCGTACCGGCGCTTCCTCGAGCAGTCCAAGGGCCGCTTCTCGGGCATCGGCACCGAGGTGGTACCCGACAAGCTGGGCCTTCGGGTCACGCGCGTGTTCCCGGGCACGCCGGCAGCCAAGGCGGGGATCAAGGCGGGCGACCGCATCGTGGCGGTCGGAGGCGTCCCGATCGCGGGCAAGCCGGTCGAGCAGACCACATCGCTGATCCGGGGCAAGCCGGGGACCTTCGTGACGATCACGGTCCAGTCGGGCAAACCGCCCGTCCGGCGCCAGGTCCGCGTTGCCCGCGCTCAGGTGTCGACGCCGTCGGTCGCGCCGGCATTGCGCACCGTCAACGGGGTGAAGCTCGGCTACGACGCGGTCTCGGGGTTCACGTCGGGTGTGCACGGTGAGCTGCGCCAGGCCGTCGAGCGCCAGCGCGCGGCCGGCGCCAAGGGCATCCTGATCGACATGCGCAGCAACGGCGGCGGCCTACTGAACGAGGCAGTGCTGGTATCGAGCATCTTCATCGAACACGGCCGGATCGTCAGCACCAAGGGCCGGGTGGCCCAGGCGAACAAGGTCTACGACGCCACCGGCGGTGCGCTGAAGGGCAACTTCCCCATCGTCGTACTCGTCAACCACGACACCGCCTCCGCGGCGGAGATCGTCACCGCCGCGCTGCAGGAGCGCCGCGGCGCGAAGGTGGTCGGCACCCGCACATTCGGCAAGGGCGTCTTCCAGGAGGTCAGGGAGATGTCCAACGGTGGGGCGCTCGACATCACCGTCGGGCAGTACTTCACACCCAACGGCCGCAATCTCGGCGGCGGCGGGGTCAAGGAGGGGGCGGGGATCGCCCCCGACATTCCCGTCGCCGACGTCAAACGCCAGCTGCCCGTCGCGCTGAGCACCCTCGCGGCCGAGGCGCGCTCGCACTGACCGGGTCCGCCGCCATCGTCGCCCTGCTCGAGAAGCGCGGGCGCTTCCTCGTCGCCACGCCGTTCTTCGAGCGGGGACGCCGGCTCGTCGTGGATCGTGACCGCCGCGCCGCCCCCGGCGACCTCGTGCTTCTGCGGACCGCCGGCCAGGGTCGTGGGCACGCCAAGGTGCTGCGCCGCATCGGCCGCCCCGACGTCGCCCGCGACGTGATCGAGGCGATGATGCTCGCCCGCGGGCTGATGCGCCGGTTCCCCGACGCGGTGCAGCGCGCCGCCGAGAAGCCGCCCGCCGAGCACGCGCGCCGCGATCTGCGCGGACTGCCGACGTTGACCATCGACCCGGTCACGGCCCAGGACTACGACGACGCGATCTCCGCGGAGGCGCTCGGCGAGGAGGCCTGGCGGGTGTGGGTGCACATCGCCGACGTGGCCGCGCATGTCGCCCCCGGATCGCCGGTGGACCGGGAGGCCCGCCGGCGCGGCACGAGCGTGTACGTCCCCGGAGCCGTGGAGCCGATGATTCCCGCGGCGCTCTCGAGCGACGCGTGCTCGCTCGTGGCCGGCCAGGACCGGCCCGCGGTCACGGTGGAGATGGAGCTGCAGGGGGCGACGGTGAAGAAGGCGGCGTTCCACCGCTCCCTGATCCACTCCGACATGCGGCTCGACTACGACCAGGTCGATCGGATCTTCGCCGGACACGAGCCCGCGCTGGATCCGTGGGCCCCGGGGCTCGCCGCCGCTCGCGCGGCGGCGCGGGCGCTGCAGGCGGAGCGCGAGCGACGCGGCGCGCTGCTCGTGGAGTCGGCCGAGCCCGAGTTCGAGTTCGACGACGCCGGGCACGTGACCGGCGCGCGGCCGGTGCAGTACACCGAGTCGCACCGGCTGATCGAGCACCTGATGATCGCGGCGAACGAGCAGGTGGCGACGCTGCTCGACGAGCGCCGGCTCCCGGCGCTCTACCGGGTGCACGAGCGGCCCGAGCCCACCAGCGTGCGCCGGCTCGTGGAGCAGCTCGCATCCCTCGACGTGCCGACGCCCGCCCTTCCCGAGCACTTCACCTCGCAACAGGCGGCCGACCTCGTGGCCGAGTGCTCGCATCTCGTGGACGCTCACGTTCGGCGCACCGGCCACGGCCGGGCCGGACTGACCTCGCTCGTGCTGCGCTCGCTCAAGCAGGCTCACTACAGCCCCAAGAACCTCGGCCACGCGGGGTTGCATTCCCCGCGCTACTGCCACTTCACGTCGCCGATTCGCCGTTATCCCGACCTCGTCTGCCACCGCGCACTGCTGAGTGCGATCGGCGGCGACGAGGCGGAGCCCGAGCGCTCCGGCCTGGAGGAGGAGGGCGTGTGGGCCTCCGAGCGCGAACGCGACGCGATGTCGATCGAGCGCGACGCCGACGACATCGCACAGTGCTTCCTGCTGACGCGCGAGCTGACCGAGACCGGCTGGAGCCGGGTGTGGGACGCGGAGGTCGTGGGCCTGGCACCGGTCGGCGCGTTCGTGGGCTTCGGCGACGGCTACGAGGGGCTGCTGCCGGTCCGGCGCCTGCGCGGCGACTGGTGGGAGCTGAACGAGCAGCAGACGATCCTGCACGGCACCCGCGGCGGCGGGGCCATCCGCATCGGAGACCCGCTGAAGGTCGAGGTCGGGAAGATCGATGCGCCGAGAGGGCGTGTGGATCTTGAGCCGGTGGAGGCTCCGAGTCGCTAGTCGCGGGTCGCGAGGGCTTGGGACACCGCACCTGCCAGCTCGTCGGCGATCGCGAGGTGCTCGGGTTTCATCAGGCAGCAGCGCAGCACCGTGGTGCTCTCGGCATCGGCTTCGATCCAGGGATGGCGGCGGCGCATCCAGTCCGTATCGAGCCGCAGCTTGGCCACGTGCCAGCCCTGTTCGGCCAGTTGGTCGAACGCGCGCTCCGACGCGACGCTGATCGCCGACGCGCCGGGCGCGCGGGCGAACGGGCACACGATGTCGAGCTCGGGCTCCACCACGAGGGCGAGCCGCTCGTCGGCCTCGAGCGCCGCCGCCAGCGCGCGGGCGGCCCGCCGCGCGGCGCCGAGGAACACGCCGAGCCCGTCCGCGGTCAGCGGGAACGCGCGCAGCGTCGTCCACAACGCGGCGGCGGCCGCGCCGGCCCGCGAGCATTCCAGGCTGATCTCGCCGAGATGCAGGTCGCCGGAGGTGAAGTAGGTGTAGGGCGAATCGTGGGCGTACAGGCGGCCCACCGACGGGTCGGCGAACAGCACGCACCCGCAGCCGTAGGGCTGGAGGCCGTGCTTGTGCGGATCGATGACGATCGAGTCGGCGTGCGCCGCGGCGGCGAACGGCGCGGCCGGCACGCCGTCCGGCCCGCCGGCGACGAGCGCGAAGAACCCGCCGTAGGCCGCGTCGACGTGGAGGCGCGCGCGATGCTGGCGGCAGAGCCCGCCGATCGTTTCCAGATCGTCGAGCGCGCCAAGCGAGGTGGTCCCCAGCGTGGCCACGACCGTGCCCACCCCGCCCGCGGCCAGGCGCCGGCCGAGCGCTTCGAGGTCGAGCCGGCCTCGCTCGTCCTCCGCGACCGTCTCGTGGCGTGCGCCGATCACCGCGGCCATGCGCGCGTGCGTGTAGTGGGCGTTGGCGCCGGAGACGATCACGGCGTCGGGCGCCAGTTCGCGGGCCGTCCAGAGCGCCTCGAGGTTGGCGACCGTCCCCGAGGAGGTCAGATGCCCAAGATGGGGATCGAGGCCGAACATGCCGGCGAGCTCCGCCACCGCCTCGCGCTCCATGCGTGCGGTGGCCGGCCCGCCGTCGAGGGCATGGTTGTTCGGGTTGAGCAGCATCGCGGTCGCATAGGCCGCCCACGCCACGGCGTGGGGCGGCTTGAGCATCTGCCCCGCGTAGTGGGCGTCGGGGAAGGGGTAGTTGTTGTCCAGGCGCTCGGCGAGCTCCGCGAGTGCGAGCCGCTCGGCCTCCGACGTCTCCTGACGCTCGGCCGAAAGCGATCCGAGCGGGAGCAGCTCGGCCGCCCGGCGGGCGAGTCGCTGGGCCAGCGCGGGGGGAAGTCGCACGTCCTGCGGGCGCATTGCCGCTATAGCTATACGGCATGGCCAAGAGGGGCAAGCGCAAGGCGGCACCGGGCGACATCGCCAGCAACCGGCAGGCGGGCTACCGCTACGAGTTCCTGGAGAAGCTCGAGTGCGGCCTCGTGCTCACCGGTACGGAGGTCAAGTCGCTGCGCGACGGCAAGGCGCAGCTCAAGGACGGCTACGCCTCGGAGACCGAAGGCGAGCTGTGGCTGCACAACGTGCACATCCCGCCGTATCCGCCGGCCGCGGACGCCAACCACGACCCCGAGCGCCCGCGCAAGCTGCTGGTCCACCGCCGCGAGCTCGAGCGCCTGCTCGGCAAGACCCGCGAGCGGGGGCTGACGCTCGTACCCACGCGCATGTACTTCAAGGGTCCGAACGCGAAGGTCGAGTTGGCGCTGGCCCGCGGCAAGGACGTCCACGACAAGCGCGAAACGATCCGGCGGCGCGACCAGCAGCGCGAGATCGACCGCGCCCTGCGCGACGCCCAGCGCTAGATCAGCTGCGCTCGAGCAGCTCGTCGACGAGCGCCTCGGCGCAATGCGGGCAGAATTGGCTGCCGGCGCCGCCGAGGAGCTCGGCCAGCGCGAGCCGCTGCGAGCGCGCCATCCGGTAGGCCCGGTCCGTGGTCATCGCGTCGTAGGCGTCGCACACGAACGTGATCCGGCTCGCGATCGGGATGTCGCAGCGGGCGAGGCCGTCGGGATAGCCCCTCCCGTCCCAACGCTCGTGGCTGGCTCGCACTGCGGGAGCGAGGTGCGCCAGCTCGCTGACCTCGGAGACGGCGGCGGCGCCGATCGCGGGGTGTGAGCGCACGGTCGCCCGCTCTGCGTCGTCGAGCGGCCCGGGCTTCGACAGGATCGCCTGAGGCACCGACAGCTTCCCGACGTCGTGGAGGAGTGCCACCTGCTCGACCTCCGCGATGTGGCCCGGCGGCAGGCCAAGGCGGCGAGCCACCCGCCTGGCCAGGTCGAGCACGACGGAGGAATGCGCGGCGGTGGGCCCGTCGTGTGACTGAACCGCGCGCAGGACCGCGCGTCCATTGCGCCCCGCGACGGGCGGGCGAGTCTCGGCCGGCCGGCTTGCTTCCGTGCTGGTGCGCCTCACGAGCTCCTCGTCGGTGAAGACGAGCGGCCGCCTCCAAACGTCACGTCACCGCGGCGGTGGCGAGGTCGCAGTGAGTTGCTCAGCCCAGCGTGCGCGGCACGTGCGACAGGTCGATCCCGACGGCGAGCGCGATGATGAGGCCCACGTAGACGGCGGCCACGGCGGCGCGGGCGCGCGGCGTGACGCGATAGTAGGCCGCCTGCTCCTCGCCGCCGGCGCGGCGCTGGCGCCAGCGCCGCCACGTCTCCATCCCGCCGAACAGCAGGATGATCAGGAGGATCGGATTGGGGAAGGCGATCATCACGGCGACGAGGGCCGCGAATCCGACGAACCACATCCACGGGGCCATCGCCGCCATGGCCCGCCCGCCGTCGAGTGGTACGACCGGCAGTAGGTTGAAGAGGTTGAGGAAGAAGCCGGTGAACGCGAGCGCACGCCAGAGCTCGTCTCCGGTGAGGAGGTAGACGGGGATGAGCGCGGCCGCGGCGAGCGAACCCAGCACGGGGCCCGCGAGGCCGACACGCGCCTCCGCCGTGGCGTTCTCGCCGAGGGACTTCGCGGACACGACCGCCCCGAGGAATGGAATGAACATCGGCGCGCTCGCCTTGATGCCCTCCCGGCGGAGCTGGATCACGTGCCCCATCTCGTGGACGAGCAGGAGTAGGACGAAGCCGACCGCGAAGGTCCAGCCGAAGAACAGGCTGTACGCCGCGATCGAGACCAGCATGGACCCGGAGGTCGTGAGCAGCTTGAGCTTCGGCAGGGCGACCAGCAGGAGCTTGAGCTTGCCGGCGAAGTTCGCCACCAGCGCACCGATCGCGAGCGCCGCCGTGCCGATGCGCCGCCACAGCGAAGGACGCGGGGGCTCGAACGGGCCGGTGGGGGAGGGAGGCGGAAGCGGGTGGGTGTGCTCCATGCGGTCAATTCTGGCAGGCGGTGCTCGCCGCCCCGCGCGTCGAGGCTTTTTCGCGGAGGATGCGGGAACGTCGGTTGCACGCTCCGGGCCCTCGGTCTAGGTTGATCTCGACGCGGGTGTCAAGTCGTAGAGAGCGAGGCCATCGAGGTGAAAGGCCCTGCCGCCCAGATCTCCGGAAGCTTCGGCGACCGGAAGAAGGGCTCCTCAAACGACTTGCCCCGCGTCATTTTCGTGCCCGGGGCCGGCCCAATCATTCGCGCCGGCTCCAGTCCGCGCGACCGGCCCCTTCCACGTCCTCTCCACCACGGCCGCCCTCCCTCCGTCTCCGCGGTCGCCCGCGAGCTGCGCGCCGAGCGCACCCGCCTGGGACCCACTTGACATCCTGATCGGTATTCGGATACCGTCCGGTATGTCGATGCCGAACGCCTCCGTTCCCCGCCACGAGCTACCGCCCGGCCCGGGACTGCCGAGCTCTCTGCAGACGCTCCGCTGGGTCGTGCGACCCACGGCGTTCATGGAGGAATGCCGACGGCGCTACGGCGACTGCTTCACGCTGCGGATCGCCTCGGAAGGCTCGTGGGTGCTCATCAGCGATCCCGAGTCGATCAAGAAGGTGTTCACCGGCAATCCCGAGCACCTGCGCGCCGGGGAGGCCAACGTGATCCTGCGCCCGGTCGTCGGCAGCGAATCGGTGCTGCTGCTCGACGGGCCCTCGCACCTGCGCCAGCGCAAGCTGCTGCTGCCGCCGTTCCACGGCGAGCGCATGCAGCGCTACGGAGAGGTGATGCGGGAGGTCACGGAGCGCGAGGTAGCCACCTGGCCGACCGGCGAGCCGTTCCCGGTGTGGCCCCGCATGCAGGCGATCACCCTCGAGGTCATCGTCCGCGCGGTGTTCGGCGTCGACGACGCCGCGCGGGTCGAGCGCGTGGCCGGGCGCATCCGGCCGATGCTCGAGTTCACGTCGAACAAGCGGGACTTCTTCATCGCCGCGCTGGTCGGTCCGGACCGGCTGTCGAGCCTCGGGTGGACCGGCTTTCCCCAGGCGATCGGCCGCGTTCACGAGGCGATCGACGAGGAGATCGCGCAGCGGCGCTCCGACCCCCATCTGGACGAGCGCGACGACATCCTCTCGATGCTGCTGCAGGCGCGCGACGAGGACGGGGCCCCGATGACCGACCGGGAGTTGCGCGACGAGCTGATGACCCTGCTGGTGGCCGGTCACGAGACGACGGCCACCTCGCTGGCGTGGACGCTCGAGCGCGTCGTGCGCCACCCCGAGGTGCTGGCGCGGCTCGAGGACGAAGCGGCGTCCGGGGACGGTGCGTACGCCGACGCCGTCTCCCACGAGGCGCTGCGCCTGCGGCCGGTGCTTCCGCTGGTCGTGCGCAAGCTGACCGAGCCGCTCGAGCTGCAGGGTTACGAGCTGCCGGTGGGCACCACGGTCGCCCCCTGCATCTACCTCGTGCACCGCCGCCCCGACGTGTACCCGGATCCCCACGCCTTCCGCCCGGAGCGCTTCCTCGAGAATCCCGCCGGGACCTACACCTGGATCCCGTTCGGCGGCGGCGTGCGCCGCTGCATCGGCGCGAGCTTCGCGCTGTTCGAGATGCGGACGGTGCTCCAAACGATCGTGGAACGCCTGCACCTCGAGGCGGCCGACCCCCGCGCCGAACGGATCTCGCGCCGCGCGATCACGCTGTCGCCGGCGCGATCGGCGCAATTGGTCGTGCGCCCGCGCGTGCCTGCGTCCGCCGCCGGGCGCGCCCCGGTCGCCGCGGCGGTATGACACGCCGGCTCACGCGCAAGGAGCAGCAGGCCGAGACGCGGGAGCGGCTCCTGCGGTCGGCCGGCAAGGTCTTCGCGCGCCGTGGGTTCCAGGCGGCGTCCCTGGACGAGATCGCCGCGGATGCCGGCTTCACGAAGGGCGCGGTGTACGCGAACTTCAAGAGCAAGGAGGACCTGTTCCTCGCCATGCTCGACGAGCGCTTCGCCGGTCGCCGCGCCGCGATCGAGCGCATCGCCGCGACCGGGGAGGACCCCGAGGCCCAGGTCCGCCAGGGGGGCGGTGAGTTCGCGGCCTACGTGACGGCGGACCCGGAGTGGCAGCGCCTGTACTCGGAGATGGTCGCCCACGCCGGCCGCGACAGGCGCTTCCGCGCGGCGCTGGTGGCTCGCGAACGAGAGCTGCGCAGCGTCATCGCGGAGGCGTACGCCCGCCGCGCCGAGGAGCTGGGATACGAGGCGCCGCTGCCCTTCGAGACGATCGCGTGGATGGTGTTCGCGATGGGCAACGGCTTTGCCCTGGAGAAGCTGCTCGAGCCCGACGCCGTCCCCGACGACCTGTTCGCGCAGATGCTGACGATCTTCCTCGCGGGGCTCGGCGCAATGGTCGAGGAGGCCGAGGCAGCTAGAATTGGCTAGGCATACCCCCTGGGGACGACTGGCTTCGACGTGGTCGGCTCGTGGGGGTGGTTGCGAGTCGAGGTCCCGGGAGGCCTCGTAAAACACCCGGGAAAACCATAAGTGCGGACTCTCACGAGTACGCCCTCGCCGCTTAGCCACTAGCTAAGCCGTGAGGTTTCGGCCCCCGCTGGCCTGCGGCGGGGATGTCCGGAATCAGAAAGCAGGCTCACCCCGAGCGTGATGCTCCCAGCGCGACGGGAACACCTTTCGGGAGCTGGTCACCGGGAACCCCGCCGGCGCGGCAACCCGGTGACGAGATCAGAGCGCCGGCTACGCTCGTAGAAGCCACCTTTCACGCGACCGCGGACGCGGGTTCGATTCCCGCCGTCTCCATCGACACCTGAGAAGCCGCTCAACCGGGCGGCTTCTCCGCTTCGCGGTGGTGCGTGGCGACTCTCAGGCCGCGATGGCCTCTGCGTGCCAGAGGACGTCGATCGCGGTCTCTGCGGCCGCGAGGCTCTCGGCCGCCAGCGGCTTGAACGCGGCCATCGCGGGGGTCACGTCGGCGAGCGTCAGCTCGGCCGTGATGAAGCGGGGCGTGAGGCCGATGATGGAGATGCCGTGGGGCAGCCATTGCTCGGCGTGGTCCCATCCCTCGCGGGGCGTGCCGGGCGCGTAGCCGCCGCCACGGGCGGCGAGCACGATGAGATCGCGCCCGCCGAGGAGCCCTTCTTTGGTCGCCGGGTCCACCGAGAGTCCTGGAGCGACGAGGTGATCGACCCAGGCCTTGACCGTGCTGGGCGCGCCGAAGTTGTAGACGGGGAGTCCGAGCAGGATCGTGTCCGCCCGCCTGACCTCGTCGACGAGCTCTTTGGTCAGCGCCCACGAGGCGGCCTGAGCGGGCGTGTGCTCCGCGGGCGCGACCATCCGGGCGAGGCCACCGTCGGAATCGAGGTGCGGCAGCGGGTCGGCGCCCAGGTCGCGGTAGGTGACGGTCCCGCCCGGATGCGCGGCGAGCCAGACGCCGGCGGCGCGCCCGGTGAGCCGGCGGCTGACGGACCGGTCGGCTTGGATGCTCGAGTCGATGTGCAGCAGGTGATGGGTGCCGGTGGCCAGGCCGTCAGCGGTGCGGGCCGGCGGAGAATCAACGGACTGGGTGGTCATGTCAGGGTCCTTTCTGTGTTTCGGCGGCCCTCGTCGGGCCTGGTGTCGTTATGGGTGAGGGTCGATGTGGTCACATCGCTCCTTCGAGGGCGGGGTTCGGCGCCGGAGTCCCGTGCGCGTCGGCCTGCGGCTCGATCGCGAGCCGGGGCAGGCGCCGGTCGAGGCGCCGCGGGAATGCCCAGGTGCGGCGGCCGAGTAGCTCGAGGACGGCGGGGAGCAGCACCATCCGGATCACGAACGCGTCGAGGAAGACGGCGGTGGCCATGAGGACGCCGAACAGCTCCAGCGTGCGGTTGCCGCTGAGGGCGAAGGCTCCGAACACGGCGACCATCACGAGGGCGGCGGCGGAGATAACGCGGCCGGTGTGCCCGAGGCCTTCGCGGACGGCGGCGCTCGCGTCGCCGCGGCGTTGCCATTCCTCGTGCACGCGCGAGACCAGGAACACCTCGTAGTCCATCGAGAGGCCGAACACGATCGCGAACGCCATCACGGGGATGAACGCTTCGATGGGGCCGGGCTGGATGCCGAACAGGCTGCTCAGCCAGCCGCGCTCGAATATGGCCTGGGAGACGCCGAGCGCGGCGCCGATCGAGAGCAGGTTCATCCCGGCGGCCTGCAGCGGGATCATGAATGAGCGGAAAACGACCAGGAGCAGCAGCGCCGACAGCGCGATCACGATGCCGATGAACAGCGGCAGCTTGCTCGAGAGCACGTGGGCGAAGTCGGCCTGGCTCGCGGTCGCGCCGCCGACGTAGACCGTCGTCGCGGTGGTTCGCTCGAGCGGCGGGAGCACCGAGGTGCGCAGGTGTGTGACGAGGGTCGTCGTCTGAGCGCTCTGTGGCGACGATGTCGGGAAGACCTGGATCGAGGCGGTGTCGCCGGCGGCGTTGAGTCGCGGCGCCGCGACAGAGGCGACGTCCGGAGTACCGCGCAGCGATGCGTTCAGCTGCGCGAGGGCCGAGGGGGCGTTTGCCTTCGGAACCTTCACCGCGAGCTGTAGCGGCCCATTGAAGCCCTTGCCGAAGCCCTGTGCGATCAGGTCGTAGGCCTTGCGCGTGGTCTGGCCGGCAGGATCGTTGCCCGCGTCGGTGGCGCCGAGCCGCAGACCGAGCGCCGGCGCCGCGAGCGCCAGCATGATCGCGGTGGCAGCGACCGCGGCGACCGCGGGCCGGCGCTGGATCGACCCGACCCAGCGCGCCCAGAAGCCGGGGCCACTGTCGGCACGGGCGGCGCGCGCGCGTCCGACCTCCCCGATGCGCCTCCCGACAAGGCGGAGCAGTGCCGGCAGCAGCGTCAGGGACGCCGCGAGCACGAGTACCACGCCGAGCGCGGCGGCGATGGCAACACCGTTGAGCAGGTTGACGCCCAGCGCGAACATGCCCAGCAGCGCGATCACCACGGTCGCGCCGGCGAACAGCACGGCGCGACCGGCGGTGTTCATCGCTCCTTCGATCGCCGCTTCGACGTCGCCGCCGTTGGCGTGGTAGTTCTCGCGGTAGCGGGTGACGATGAACAGCGCGTAGTCGACGCCGACTCCGAGCCCGATCATCAGCGCGAGCTGGGACGAGAAGTCGGCCATGTCGATGATCTGGCTACCGAGCCCGATCAGGCCGATCCCGGCGCCGAGGCCGAGCAGCGCGGTTGCGATCGGAAGACCCATCGCCAGGACCGAGCCGAAGCTGATCAGCAGGATCACCATCGCGGCGGCGATCCCGACGGCCGTCGCGAAGCCGATCCCCGTCTGTTGAGCCTGCTCGATCGCCTGGCCACCGAGTTCGACCTGCAGCGCCGGCGAGCGCGCCGACTGCGCGGTGGTGATGACGCGCTGGACCGCGGGCTTGGGCAGCTCGTTCGCCCGCTTGTCGAACGTCACGGTCGCGAACCCGATCGTGCCGGCGGGGGAGATCGCCTTCGACCCGCTCGCGTAGGGGCTCACGACGCCGCTCACGTGCGGCAGCTTCGAAACGCGTGCGATTGCCGCCGTCACGGCGCCGCGGTTCGCCGGATCGGCGAGCTTGCCGGTACGCGCCTGAAACACGATCTGATCGGCGTCGCCGGCCTGCGCCGGGAACCGGCTCGTGAGCAGGTCCGTCGCGCGCTGCGACCCCGTGTTCGGCAGCGAGAAGTTGTTGGCCTTGCGGGTGCCGACCGAGCTCGATATCGCGAGCACCGCGATCGCGGCGACCACCCAGCCTACGGCGACGAGGCGGCGGTGGGCCATGGTCCAGCGCGTCAGTCTCAGCATCGGGGG
>DASYIJ010000012.1:0-4025 GCA_035997675.1 Solirubrobacteraceae bacterium | reverse complement strand
CGCAGGCGTCGAGCACCACCACCGCGGCTCGCCTCATGCTCGGGGCGAGCTGGGCGCGCTCAGTCGCAGCGACCGGATCAGGGGCGCAAAGACGGCGCCGTCCAGGCGCGTGAAGTCCCCGGTGGGCGCGAACGCGTCGATTACGATCTCGGCCCCGCGGTCGAACAGGTGCGTCGAGCGAACGCGGCGAGCCTCGCCGGCGATGCGCTCGGTGGCCACGAGCTGGATCCCTCTGACTCCGTTGACGTCGAGCACGGCCGCGCTCTCGATGCGGGCGGAGCGATCGCGTGCGCGCACCGCGTCGGACAGGTCGGCGCGCGCCTGTTGCAGCGCCCCCTTGGTCGTCGGGAGCGGCTCCCGGCGCGGGTAGCGCCACACGGCCACGGTCGCGGGGCCGGAGGCGATCAACGCCACCAGCGGGCGGCTGCCCTGGGACCGGTACCAGTTGTGCGGAGCGGTGAGGCTCAGTCCCCCGGCGGGGTAGGCGATGCGCGCGGTCCCGGCCGGTTTCTGCGTTCCGGTGACGTCGGGTGGGCGCTGGCGCTCGTTGCCGCAGCCACCGGCGAAAAGCGCCGCGAGGGTCAGGGGTATCGCGGCGGTCGGGGGGGCGGCGCGCACCGCCGCGATTCTGCCAGTCAGCCCGTGTGAGCGCGGGGATGGGCCTCGAAGTAGGCGTCCTTGAGGCGCTCGGCCGAGAGATGCGTGTAGATCTGAGTCGTGGCGATGTCGGCGTGCCCGAGCATCTCCTGAACCGAGCGGAGGTCACAGCCGCCGGCGAGGAGATGGGTGGCGAAGGTGTGACGCAGCGTGTGCGGGCTCATCCTGCCGGCGAGTCCCGCGCTCGCGGCGTGGCGCTGGACGATCTTGTACAGCCCCTGCCGGGTGAGGCCGGTGCCCCGCGAGTTGACGAACAGGCGGGTCTCGGCGCGGTCGCCGACGAGCCGGGGGCGCCCCCGCTCGAGGTAGGTGCGGACCGCGGAGACGGCCTGTCGGCCGACCGGCACGAGCCGCTCCTTGCTGCCCTTGCCGTGGGCGCGCAGCACGCCCTCGTCGATGTCCACGTCCGCGACCTCGAGCCCGATGGCCTCGGAAGCCCGCAGGCCGCAGGCGTACATCAGCTCGAGCAGGGCGCGGTCGCGCAGCGAGCGAGGCTCGGTGCCGCGCGGCGCCTCCAGCAGGCGCTTAATTTCGGCGCGCGAGAGCACCTGCGGCAACTTGTGCGCGGTGCGAGGCGCGCGAAGCTCGGCCGTGGGGTCGTGCTCGAGGATCTCCTCGCGGCGCAGGTGGCGGTAGAACGAGCGCAGGCAGGCCACCTTGCGCTGGACGGTGGCCGGCGCCACCGCCTTCCCCTTGCCGCGCTCGCCGGTGCCGAGCTGGCCGATGAACTCGGTCAGCTGGGTGTGGGTGACCTCGAGCGCCGACCGGCCGTGGGCATCCAGCCAGACGCCGAACTGCTGGAGGTCGGTGCGGTAGGCCTCGAGCGTGTTGCGCGACAGGCCCCGTTCGAGTTCGAGGTAGGCGAGGAAGTCCAAGACGAGATCGCTGAACGGCCGCGTGGAGGGATGCGGAGGAGCGGTGGCCATCGCCACCCACGTTCGGCCCGCGGGGGCGCCCTCCTTGGAACTGCAAGCCGGCGTTCAGCCCGCGACGCCGTCGGACACCGACAGCCGGACGGTGTCGCCGCGGTGCGACGGCGTCCCCGGCCGGGGATCCTGTGCGACCACGGCGTTGCGCGGCCGGCCCCCGCGGACGATCGCGGTCTGCACCGAGAAGCCGGCGCGCGAGAGCGCGACGTCGGCACGGCCGACGGGTTGGCCGACGACACCCGGGACCGTTGCCGCCGGCGCGTCGGTGTTCGGGCCGGCCGAGCCGGTCGTCCCGCAACCGGCGAGACAGGCGGCCGTCAGCAGCGCACCGGCGGCGGCCCTACGCCGCACGGTCACGCTCGCGGGCCAACCACAGCAATCCGATCAGCGACTTCGAGTCGTGACAGTCGGCGATCGCCTCGTCGAGGCGCTCGAGCGGCCACGGGACGATCTCGATGCGCTCCTCCTCGTCGGCCTCCGCCTCCGCCTCGCACAGGCCGGTGGCGGCGTAGACGGTCACGCGCTCGTTCGTGAACCCTGGGCTGGTGTAGAAGCTCGCCACCTCGCGCCATTCCGCGGCGGCCTTGCCGATCTCCTCGGCGAGCTCGCGCTTCGCCGTCTCCAGCGGCGGCTCGCCCTCCACGTCCAGCTTGCCGGCGGGCACCTCGAGCAACCCCTCCTCCCCGGCCGCCTCGCGTGGTTGGCGCACGAGCCAGACCTGCTCGTCGTCGTAGGCGACGACGCCGACCGCGCCGGGATGCGCGATCACCTCGCGCTCGGCCACCTCGCCGTCTTCGTGGCGGAAGCGCTCGATCCGCACCTCGAGGACGCGGCCCTTCCAGGCCGTCTGGGAGTCCACGCGCTGGAAGCTCATGCGGCCCCGATCATGGCAGCCAGGACGTGACCGCCGGCGAGCGCGGCGGCGAAGAACAGCGCGTCCTCGTCGAGGGCTCGGCCCATCGTCGTCGCGGGGAGGCCGCTGGCGCGATAGCCCTCGAGGTCCGCGGGAGCGTGCCGCCAATCGTGGCGCTCGTCACCCGCGCCGTGCTCTTCCCAGCCGTCGGGTGACGCCACGACCACGGGCTCGAGCAGCAGCGAGAGCACGGTGCTCGTGTGGTGCGAGAGCCCGCGGTGGCGCGCCCGGTCATCCCCCGAGGACATCCGCGGGACGACCAGCGTCGGCGCCCCCAGCGCCAGGGCCGCGTGGGCGGTGTCCAGCGCCACCATTCCGCCGTGCCCGAGCGGTGACCCAGAGCCGAGGATCCCGGGCGCGGGGCCGCAGAGGACGGCGTCCCAGCCCAGCGCGTGACCCGCGTGATGGATCGCACCGGCGGTGGAGATGGCCTCGCCGTCCCCGCCGTAGGCCTGGCCCGCCGACAGGTGGCCGTCGATCAAGCCGCGCGACTTGAGCTCGCGGACCGTCTCCGACAGTCCGCCGGGCAGGGCGCCGCCGACCGTCTGCACGTAGCCGAGCCGGGCGTGCGGAGCGGCCTGCTGGAACGCCCAGGCCGCGGGCGCCAGCTGGCCGTGCAGGAAGAACACGCCGGCCGCCACGGGCACGGGGAGCGCGAGGGCCTCGCCCTCCACGGGCAGGACCGCGTGCTGGAGGCTCGTGTAGTTGAGCTTCATCACGTGCGCGCCGGGAACACCGGCGCCGTCCAGACCGCGCGTCAGATTGACATGCACAACGTCGAAGCCTCCGGACCCCAGGCCGAGGTCCCGCGCGGCGACGTTCACGACGACCTCGTCGCCGGCCTCCGACGGCCCGATCAGGGCGGTGTCGGCGAGCGCCGGCCGCCGCTCGCCGTCGATCTCCACCTCGAGCGGCTGCACGGACCCGGCCGCCTCTCCCGCCTCGACGACGGTACCGCGCCGCAGGCTCAGCACCGGGCGGCCGCCTCGTCGATGAGGCCCAGCGTCACGTCGAGCATCCCCTCCAGCGCGGCCACGCCCACCCGCTCGCCCGGCTCGTGATTGCGCTCGGTGCCGTTGGCCAGGTTCACGCACTCGAAGCCCGCGGCGTTGAAGGCGTTCGCGTCCGAGCCGCCGCCCGTGACGATGTGGCGCGGGTCGTATCCGGCCGCCCCGAGCGCCGCCTCGGCGATGGCCACGGCGGTCGCGGACGACCGAATGCGGTAGGCGGGCCACAGCCGCTCCACGGCGACGTCGGCGTCACACTCGAACGCGTTCGCCCCGTCATGGATGTGGTCGACCATCTCGGCCACGACCGTCTCGGCCTTCTGGGGATCCAGCGAGCGGGCCTCGGCCTCCACGCGGCAGTGCTCGGGCACGACGTTCGTGGACTCGCCGCCGCCGGCGATGCGGCCGACGTTCGCCGTCGTCTCGTCGTCGAGGCGCCCGAGTCGCATCGCGGCCACGGCGGCCGCCGCCGCGGCGATCGCGCTTCGACCCCGCTCGGGGCGGATGCCGGCGTGCGCG
>DASYIJ010000011.1:0-34448 GCA_035997675.1 Solirubrobacteraceae bacterium | reverse complement strand
ATCCCCGCGCTCACACGGGCTGACTGGCAGAATCGCGGCGGTGCGCGCCGCCCCCCCGACCGCCGCGATACCCCTGACCCTCGCGGCGCTTTTCGCCGGTGGCTGCGGCAACGAGCGCCAGCGCCCACCCGACGTCACGGGAACGCAGAAACCGGCCGGGACCGCGCGCATCGCCTACCCCGCCGGGGGACTGAGCCTCACCGCTCCGCATAACTGGTACCGGTCCCAGGGCAGCCGCCCGCTGGTGGCGTTGATCGCGTCCGGCCCCGCGACCGTGGCCGTCTGGCGCTACCCGCGCCGGGAGCCGCTCCCCACGACAAAGGGGGCGCTGCAACAGGCGCGCACCGACCTGTCCGACGCGGTGCGGGCCCGCGATCGCTCCGCCCGCATCGAGAGCGCGGCCGTGCTCGACGTCAACGGAGTCAGAGGGATCCAGCTCGTGGCCACCGAGCGCATCGCCGGCCAGGCTCGCCGCGTTCGCTCGACGCACCTGTTCGACCGCGGGGCCGAGATCGTGATCGACGCGTTCGCGCCCACCGGGGACTTCACGCGCCTGGACGGCGCCGTCTTTGCGCCCCTGATCCGGTCGCTGCGACTGAGCGCGCCCAGCTCACCCCGAGCATGAGGCGAGCGGCGGTGGTGGTGTTCGACGCCTGCGGCGTGGGCGCCGCCGAGGACGCCGAGGACTACGGCGACGACGGCGCCGACACGCTGGGCCACCTCGCCGAGGCCATCGGCGGACTCGACCTACCGGCCCTCGGCGCGCTCGGACTGGGGTCGATCGCCCCCATCCGGGGCGTGCCGCCGGCGCCCGACGCCGTGGTCCACGGCCGCCTGCATCCCGTCGGCCCGGGGAAGGACTCGACGACCGGCCACTGGGAGCTCATGGGCGTGACGCTGGCCCACCGCCCGCCGACCTACCCGGGCGGGTTCCCGCCCGAGGTGGTGGCGGCGCTGGAGGAGGCCACCGGCCGGGGCGTGCTCGGGAATGCCCAGTGCAACGGCGTCGAGGCCATCCAGCGCTTCGGCACCGAGCACGTCAAAACCGGGGAGTTGATCGTCTACACGTCACAGGACTCGGTGATGCAGATCGCCGCGCACGTCGACGTGGTTTCGCCCGACGACCTCTACGCCGCGTGCGCGGCGGCGCGCGAGCTGATGACCGGCGAACACGCCGTGGGCCGCGTGATCGCCCGCCCCTTCGAGGGTCCGCCCGGCGGATTCGTGCGCACGCTGGGCCGACAGGACTTCGCGCTCGCACCGCCGTCGCGCTCCCACCTCGAGGAGCTGCGCGACGTCGGCGTCCCCGTGCACGGGGTGGGGAAGGTCGCGCAGCTGTTCGCCGGCGTGGGCATCGAGCATTCCCATCCCGGCCCGACGAATGCGCGGGCGATCGCGGCCACCACGGCGCTGCTGAACGAGCTCGACTCCGGCCTTCTCTTCGTCAACCTCGTCGAGACCGACCAGGTGTACGGACATCGCAAGGACGTCGCGGGGTTCGCGCGCGCGCTGCGCGAGATCGACGCCGCCGTGGCGGCCTGGCTCGAGCTCCTGCGTCCCGGCGATCTGCTCGTGCTCACCGCCGACCACGGCTGCGACCCGACCACGCCGGGCACCGACCACACGCGCGAGCGCGTGCCGCTGCTGGCCGTCTTCGAGGGCCATGACGGCCGTCGCCACGACGGCCCGCTGGCCGACGTCGGCGCGTCGGTCCTGCGCTGGCTCGCGGGTCGCGACGCTCCGGAGCTGCCGGGGACGCCCTTCGTACCCTGAGTTGGCGATGCCCGAGCTTCCCGAGGTCGAGACGATCCGCCGCCAGCTCGCCCCGCGCGTGGAGGGACGAACGCTGGCGCGCGTGCGGGTCGAGGACGGGCGCTGGTGCATGCCGCTGGCGCCCCGGGCGATGGAGCGCGCCCTGCGGGGCCGGCGCGTGGAATCACTGGGCCGCCGCGGCAAGTACCTGGTGTGGGAGCTGAGCGGCGAGCGTTTCCTGCTCCAGCACCTGCGCATGACCGGCAACCTGCTCTACGACCCGCTCGACCGCCCGGTGCACACCCGCGTCGTGATCGAGCTCGACGACGGACACGAGCTGCTCTACGTCGACGCGCGCCGGTTCGGCACCGGCCAGCTGGCCGACGGGCGCGACGGGCTCGACGACTTCGTCGGCGCGCGCCTGGGCCTGGAGCCGTTCGACCCCGGCTTCGGCGCCGCACACCTGCGCGCGCTCGCGCGCGGCAGCCGCGCGCCGGTCAAGGCGTTCCTGCTCGACCAGAAGCGCATCGCGGGCGTGGGGAACATCTACGCCGACGAGGCCCTCTTCCGCGCCGGCGTGCATCCACTGCGTCCGGCCGGCCGCGTGACGCGCGCGCAATGGGAGGCCCTGGCCCCCGCCATCGTCGACACGCTCGCGGCAGGGATCAGGGCCAACGGCGCGAGCATCGACGACTTTCGCCACCTCGACGGCGCCTACGGCTCCTTCCAGGACGAGTTCCTCGTCCACCTGCACGAGGGCGACCCCTGCCCGCGCTGCGCCGCGCCGGTGCGCAAGATCGTCGCCGCCGGACGCGGCACCTACGTGTGTGAACGCTGCCAGCCGCGCCCGCGCACGCGGCTCCGGCGCTGAAGCGATGTCAGCGTCGCGTCGCTGACCATCGCGCGCTAGCCTCCCGGCCGCGGGCAGAACCAACAGGGAGGCGCACATGGCAGGGGGACTCCGGGTCGGGGACGTGGCCCCGGACTTCGATCTCGACGGAACCGACGGCCGCTTCCGGCTGTCCGAGCACCGCGGCGAGCGCGTCGTGCTGCTCTTCTATCCCGGCGATGAGACGCCGGTTTGCACCCGGCAGTTCTGCTCCTACGCCGCGCGTGAGGACGAGCTCGCCCAGCTTGACGCGACTGTCGTCGGCATCTCCGGCCAGGACGTGGCCTCGCACGTCGCCTTCCAACGCGCGCACGACATACCCGTGCCGCTGTTGGCCGACCCCGACCGCGAGGTCGCGCATGCCTACGGCGTGGCGCGCCGGGTGTTCGGGACGCAACGCGCGGTGTTCATCGTCGACGAGGCCGGCATCGTGCGCTACCGCCACGTGCACACGCTGAGCCTGGACTACGAGAACGTGGACGAGCTGCGCGAGGCGCTCGAGCGGGTGCGCGCCGAGGCTCCGGCGACCAAGGGCTAGGCGGCGGCGACCAGCTCGGGCAGCCGGCCCTCGGCCTCGGCTCGCTCGAGGTCGTCGAGCCCGCCCAGCGTCGCCTCGCCGATCACGATCTGGGGGAAGGTCATCAATCCCGTGCGGGCGACGAGCTCCGCCCGGCCGTCCGGATCCTTTGACAGATTGACCTCGGAGAACGCGATCCCGTTCCGTGCGAGCAGGGTTTTTGCCCTGCCGCAGCGGGCGCATGGATCGGCGCTGTAGACGATGACTCTCTTCATTACTTCACAAAGTGTAGTTAGCCAGACAACCGTTACAAGCGGGGGAAACACGTGGCCGGAAGCCTGAAGACTGACGGAATCGTGCTGCGTTCGATCCGCTACGGCGAGGGCGACCGTGTTCTGCACCTCTATACCCCGCATCGCGGCCGCGTAGGCGCCATCGCCAAGGGTGCCCGCAAGACCCGCAGTCGCTTCGGCGCCCGCCTGGAGCCCTTCTTCTACCTGCACCTCGTCCTGCATGAGGGCCGCGGCGACCTGCTCACGGTGACGAGCGCGGAGACCGTGGCGCCCTACGCGCGCCTGCGCGGCGACCGGGCGGGGCTCGACACGGCCGCCCGCGCCTGCGACGCCGTGGCGCGGTTGTTCGAGGCGGGCGACCCCAATCCGGCTGTGTTCCACCTGCTGGCCAACGAGCTGGCGCTGCTCGACGCCGAGCCGGCCAGGGCCGGCCACGCCAACCAGCTCGCCTTCCGGGTCAAGCTGCTCGTGGCCGCCGGGCTGGGCCCGCAGCTCGGCGCCTGTGCGTCCTGCGGCGAGCGCGAGCACCTAATCGCCTTCTCGGGCGCCGCCGGCGGCGTCGTGTGCAGCGCGTGCGAGGCCTCCTCCTTCCCGTTCGACGAAGACGCCCACGCCTTCCTCGTCGCCGCGCTCGCGCGGCCGCTGGCCGAGACGCCCGAGGCCGAGCCGCGCGCGCTGCGTCAGGTCGAGCGGGCGATCGGCGAAACGGTCGAGCACCACGCCCACGTGCGTTTACGCGCGGCCGTCGCGGCCTAGAATCACCACGTGGAGAGCACTGCGGTCGGCACGAAATACGTCTACGAGTTCTCTGAGGGCTCGGCCGACATGCGCGACCTCCTCGGGGGCAAGGGCGCCAACGTCGCCGAGATGACCCGCGTCCTCGGCGCCGAGCGCGTGCCGGCCGGGTTCACCATCACCACCGAGGCGTGCGTCGACTACATGCGCGAGGGCTCCGAGCCCGAGACGCTGGAGGGGCAGGTCGACGAAGCGCTGGCGCGGCTGGAGGAGCAGGTCGGCAACCGCCTCGGCGATGCCGACGACCCACTGCTCGTCTCGGTGCGTTCCGGCGCGCGGGAGTCGATGCCCGGGATGCTCGACACGGTCCTCAACCTCGGGCTCAACGACGAGTCCGTCGAGGGGCTCGCCCGGGCCACCGGCAACGACCGTTTCGCCTGGGACTCCTACCGCCGCTTCGTGCAGATGTTCGGCAACGTGGTCCGGGACGTGTCCGGGGAGCGCATCGAGGAGAAGATCGCCGAGGCCAAGTCCCGGCGCGGCGTCGAGCTCGACACCGAGCTCGAGGTCGACGACCTGCGCGAGCTCGTCGAGGCCTTCAAGGCGCTCTACGCCGAGCAGACGGACGAGGACTTCCCGCAGGACCCGCGCGAGCAGCTGCGGCAGGCCATCCGCGCGATCTTCGATTCCTGGAACGGCGGGCGCGCCGTGTCCTACCGCCGCCTGAACGGCATTCCCGACGAGTGGGGGACCGCGGTCAACGTGCAGCAGATGGTGTTCGGCAACAAGGGGGAGACCAGCGGCTCCGGCGTCGCGTTCAGCCGCGACGAGGTGACCGGGGCGGCCCGGCCGTCGGGCGACTTCCTCGTGAACGCGCAGGGCGAGGACGTCGTCTCCGGCGTGCGAAATACGAAGGACCTGGCCGAGCTCGGCGACGTGATGCCCGACGCCCACGACGAGCTGCTCGAGATCCTGCGCACGCTCGAGCGTCACTACGGCGACATGCAGGACACGGAGTTCACGATCGAGGAGGGGCGGCTCTACCTGCTCCAGACGCGCAACGCCAAGCGCCCGGCGCAGGCCGCCGTGCGCTTCGCCGTGGACGCCGTCGAGGAAGGCCTGCTCGACAAGGCACAGGCCGTCGCCACGATCGACGCCGAATCGCTCGAGGCGCTGCTCCACCAGACCTTCGACCCCGACGCCGAGTACGAGGTGCTCACCAGGGGCGTCGCCGCCTCGCCGGGGGCGGCCAAGGGCGAGATCGTCTTTCGCGCCGCCGACGCCGTCGCCGCGGCACAGGAGGATCGCGACGTGATCCTCGTGCGCCCGTTCACCGAGGCCGACGACGTCGCGGGCTTCCACGCGGCCCACGGGATTCTCACGAGCGAGGGCGGCAAGGCCTCCCACGCGGCGCTGGTGGCACGCGGTATGGGCCGACCGTGCGTGGCGGGCGCCAGCGAGCTCGACATCGACCTCGCCGAGGGCACCCTTCGCGTCGGCGACACCGTGCTGCACGCGGGGGACCAGATCGCGATCAACGGTACGACCGGCGACGTGACGGTGGACGACGTGCCGCTGATCGACCCCGAGATCACCGAGCACTTCCGGACCGTGCTGCGCTGGTCCGATGAGCTGCGCCGCCTCGGCGTCCGCGCGAACGCGGACCGGCCCGAGGACGCTCGGCGCGCCCGGGACTTCGGGGCCGAGGGCATCGGCCTGTGCCGCACCGAGCACATGTTCATGGCCGCCGACCGCCAGCACAAGATGCGCGCGATGATCATGGCCCGCACGGAGGAGGACCGCCGGGCCGCGCTGGACAAGCTGCTGCCCCACCAGCAGGAGGACTTCGAGGGCCTGTTCGAGGCGATGGAGGGCATGCCGGTGACGATCCGGCTGCTCGACCCGCCGCTGCACGAGTTCCTGCCGCATGCCCACGAGGTCCAGCAGGAGGTCGAGCGCGCCCGCATCGAGCAGTCCGACGACCTGGAGGACCTCGAGCGCACGCTGGAGCGGGTGAACCAGCTCGCCGAGACCAACCCGATGCTCGGCACCCGCGGCGCGCGGCTGGGGATCCTCTACCCCGAGATCTTCGAGATGCAGGTCGTGGCCGTGGTGCGCGCGGCCGAGGCGGTGCGCGAGCGGACCGGCCGGGCGCCGCACGTCGAGGTCATGGTGCCGTTGATCGACTACGAGCAGGAGCTCGAGTTCCTGCGCGGCCGCGTGGTGGCGGCTGCCGCCCGGGAGGGCGCCCGCGAAGGGGAGGACTTCACCGTCGGCACGATGATCGAGCTGCCGCGCGCGTGCTTCGTCGCCGACCGGATCGCCCAGCACGCCGACTTCTTCTCCTTCGGCACGAACGACCTCACCCAGACGGCGCTCGGCTTCTCGCGCGACGACATCGAGGGCAAGATCCTGGCCAAGTACATCGATCGCCGGATCCTCGACCGCTCTCCGTTCGAGACGATCGACCGTCCCGGCGTGGGCTGGCTCGTGCGGCTGGCGGCCTGGGTGGGGCGCGAGGCGCGACCGGACCTGAAGCTGGGCATCTGCGGCGAGCACGGCGGCGACCCCGACTCGATCGCCTTCTTCGACGAGGCCGGCCTGGACTACGTCTCTTGCTCCCCCTATCGCGTGCCGGTGGCGCGGGTGGCGGCGGCGCAGGCAGCGATCAACTCGGAATAACCCCGGCATCGTGACGCGCGCCCGCCGGGCCGTCAGCCGATCCGCGGACGCTGCGACAATCGAAGGCATGGCCCTCTCGACCGATCACCCCACCGTCGCCGAGGGTTTCGCCGCACGCGTGCGGGCGCAGGAGGAGGCGCAGCTCGACGCGCGCGCCACCCGCTCGTATCCCGCGCGGCGGATGCGGCCGGAGGACGACTGCTCTCTGCGCACGCCGTTCCAGCGCGACCGCGACCGGATCGTCCACTCCAAGGCCTTCCGACGGCTCAAGCACAAGACGCAGGTCTTCGTGGCGCCGGAGGGCGACCACTACCGGACGCGGTTGACGCACACGCTCGAGGTCACGCAGATCTCGCGCACCGTCGCGCGGGCGCTGCGCCTCAACGAGGACCTCGTGGAGGCGGTCGGGCTCGGCCACGACCTCGGGCACCCGCCGTTCGGCCACCTCGGCGAGGCCGCGCTCGATGCCTGCGTGCGCGAACGCTACGGCGGGGCGTTTCGCCACTACGAGCACTCGCTGCGGGTGGTGGATCGCCTCGAGCGCGACGGCGCGGGCCTCAATCTCAGCGAGCCCGTCCGCGACGGGATCCTGCGCCATTCCGGCGGAGGCCCCGACCCGGCGACGCCCGAAGGCCGGATCGTGCACGTCATGGATCGCGTCGCCTACATCAACCACGACATCGACGACGCGATCCGCGCGGGCGTCCTCGATCCCGCCGAGCTCCCCGCCGACCCCATCGCGGCGCTCGGCGAGACCGGCTCGAAGCGGGTCGACACCCTGGTCCACGACCTCGTCGAGCACTCGGCCCGGACCGGCGAGATCGTCCAGGGCGAGGAGGTCGGCGGTGCGATGTCGCGGCTGCGCGAGTTCATGTTCGAGCGCGTGTACCTCGGTGCGGCGGCGCGCCGGGAGGGCGAACGGATCGAGACCGTCATCCGGACGCTCTTCGAGCGCTATGCCGCCGACCCGCCCGCCGGCGTCGAGGGCGCCGGCGACGCCGAGCGCGTGGTCGATTACCTCGCCGGGATGACCGACCGCTTCTGCATCCGCGAGTTCGAGGCGCTCACGGTTCCACGGTCGTTCGCGTGATCGCGCCGCGTTGCGGCCCCGCGTAGGGTGGGCCCGTGGCTCGCTACAGCCCGGATGCCAAGGAGCAGGTCCGCGACGCCGTCGACATGGTCGATCTCGTGTCCTCGCGCACCGAGCTGCGGCGCGCCGGCGCGAATCGGTTCGAGGGGCTGTGCCCGTTCCACGAGGAGCGCACTCCGTCGTTCGGCGTCGATCCCGTCAAGAAGGTCTACCACTGCTTCGGCTGCGGAGCCGGCGGCGACGTCTTCACCTTCGTGCAGGAGATCGAGGGCCTGGACTTCATCGGTGCGCTGGAGTACCTCGCGGACCGCTACGGGATCGAGCTGCAACGCGAGGAGGAGGACCCGCGCGCGGCCGAGCGGCGGCGCAAGCGCGACCGCCTCTACGAGCTGCTGGAGCGCGCGACCGGGTTCTACGAGCGCTACCTGTGGGAGTCCGCCGAGGCGGCCGACGCACGTGAGTACCTGGCCGGGCGAAAGCTGGAGGACGACACGCTGCGCGAGTTCCGGGTCGGATATGCGCCGAGCGCGTACGACCGCATGCTGGGGGCGGCACGCCAGGCCGGCTTCACGAACCGCGAGACCTACGACGCCGGACTGGCGCAGCGGTCCAAGGGGGAGGGGCGTCTCTACGACCGCTTCCGCCGCCGGATCACCTTCCCCCTGACCGACCACCGCGGGCGCGTGCTGGGCTTCGGGGCGCGGCAGATGGGGGAGGAGAGGGGGGCCAAGTACCTCAACACGCCCGAGGGCGAGCTCTACCACAAGGGCCGTCAGCTCTTCGGTCTCGCGCTCGCGCGCGCCGAGGCCGCCCGGCTCGGCGAGGTCGTGCTGGTCGAGGGCTACACCGACGTGCTCGCGCTTCACCAGGGTGGCCTGCGCAACGCCGTCGGCCTGATGGGGACGGCGCTGACGGAGGAGCAGGTCAGCGAGCTGGCGCGGCTGGTCGGAGGTTCCGACCAAGCGCGCGTGACGCTGGCGCTCGACGCCGACGCGTCGGGCCAGCAGGCGATGGTGCGGGCGGCATCGGTGGCCGCCGGGCGCAAGCTCGACCTGCGGGTGGCGCCTCTGCCCGAGGGCCGCGACCCGGCCGAGCTGGTCACGACGGAGGGCGCCGACGCCGTGCGCTCGCGGATCGCGGCGTCCGTGCCCTTCGAGGAGTTCAGCTTCGAACGGATCCTCGCCGGAGCCGATCTCGGGAGCGCCGGCGGGCGCGACCGTGCGCTCGGCGAGCTGCGCGGCGTGCTGGCGACGGTGGCGCCGGGCGTACAGCGCGACGAGCTGGTGCGCCGGGCGGCGCAGCGGCTGGGCCTCAACGAGCGGCTGGTGGCGTCCCTGGCGGCGGCCGGTCCCGACGGCAACGGCGATCGCCGCGCGGCGTCCGCGCCCGCGAGGGGACTGAACAAGCGCGAGCAGACGGAGCGCACGTTCCTCGCGCTGTGCATCGCGGCGCCCGAGGCCGGCGCCAGAGCGCTGGCCGAGATCGACCTCGAGCGTCACCTGACCGGTGCGCTCACGCGCCGGGCGGCGGCGCACCTTCGCGTGCAGCTCGACTCGCCGACCGAGGGGATCGCGCCGGAGGACGGAGAGCTGCTCTCGCTGATGGCCGAGCTGTCGCTGCGCGCGGCGCGCGAGCCCGCCGGCCCGGCCACACTGGAGGTCGAAGCGCTGCAACTCGAGAAAGACCGCCTCGAGCGCGAGATCGCCGCCGGGCGCTCGTCCGGCAGCACCGACATCGCCGCCCTCGCGCTCCAGCGCGCCGACGTCGTGACACGCCTCGAGGACGCACTCGTGCGCGCGTCGGCCGAGCGCGTCGACGTCCCCGACTGATTCGGATCGACGGACCGACTGACCGGTACCATGGCCGCGTCGATCCGGGGTAGCTCAATCGGCAGAGCATTCGGCTGTTAACCGAAGGGTTGTGGGTTCGAGTCCCACCCCCGGAGCTTTCGTTCGGCGCGAGCCGTCACTTCACTCTCGCGCCGGCGAACTCCTCGACGATCGCCGCGGCGCGCTCTGCACCGTCGTGCTCCGCCGACCATGCCGCCAGCGCCCGCACGCGCTCGCCCATCCGTTCGTCGGCGAGCGCCCGCTCCACCGCCAGCCGCACCGTGCCCGGCGACACGAAGCGCCACGGCAGGCGCGCTCCCACTCCCGCCCAGTCGACCCGCGCCGCGTTCTCGTTCATGTCCCCGCTCGCGGGGGCGACGACCACGCGACACCCGTCCGCCAGCGCGCGCACCGTGGTGCCGTGGCCACCGTGGCAGAGCACGAGGTCGCAGCGGGGCATCGTGCGCGAATACGACACCCATTCGACCAGCCGGGCGTTCGCCGGTACGTCGACTGGTACGGGCGGCGGGCGGCGGTTCCAGGTCGCAAGCACGCGCACGGGCGCATCGGCGAGGCCTTCGAGCGCCGACCGCAGCATGCGATGCTCGGGGTCCTGTGACGTCGACGGCGCCACCAGCACCAGCGGGGCGTCGCCCGGTGGAAGCTCGACCTCGTCGTAGGGCGGTTCCCAGAGCAAGGGCCCGGCGACGTGGACGTGGGGGGGCCAGGGCCGCGGGTACTCGAGCTGCGGGAACGTCCCGACGACGCACAGCTGCGCACTGATGCCGCCGTGAACGCGGTCGATCGGCGGCAGACCCAGGCGCGCGCGGGCGCCGTTGAGCTCCTCGCGCCCGCGACGCAGCCCGCCCTCCATCGGCCCCTCGAGCGCGCTCCAGAGGCGCCGCCCGAGCTGCGTGCGCGGCAGCCGCGCTCCGAGCGAGTAGGGCGGGAAACCCGGTTCGCCGGGCGGGTACACGTGCGGAACGAAGGTCGCGGTCGGCACACGCTCGAGCTCGCCCGCCAGCGCGGGGGCGAGCGTGAGGATGTCGGCGACCACCGCGTCCGGGCGCATCTCGGCGACCAGCGGCCGCGTCTCGGTTGCCGCTCGCACGGCGGCGACGTAGGGCTTCAGCGGCCGGTCCTCCGTGGGGAAGACCTGGTACTCGGGCGCCGCGGCGAAGCCCATTCCCGCATCCTCGACGTGCTCACGCCACCGACTCCAGGTCTGCAGCACGACCTCGTGGCCGCGCGCGGCGAGGGCCCGGCCGAGCGCGATCATCGGGAACGCGTGGCCGGGGTCTCCGAAGGCTCCGAGCAAGATTCGGGCTCCGGTTCCGTTTACGGGTTCGGTGACCCCGTGACGGGGTACGCGAGCTCGCGGAGCATTTTGCCGGGGGTTTTGCGTCATGCGGTCCGGATGCGACCCTCCGAGGCGAGCTCGGTCCGCCGCACCACATCTGGCGCAGGGAGCGCCGGCAGAAGGCGCTCGCACGGGGGCGAGCATACGTGGAAGAGATCCACAAGGATTCGGCGGTCGAACCGCCTGCGCAGGGGGAAGCCAGGCCGGAACCGGCCGGGGTGCCCGGGCGCGCCCACGCAGCCGAGCGCGCGGATCTCGTTCTCGCCACGGCGTCGGCGGCACTGCTGTTCGCCGTCGTGCCCCTGGCGCTGGGCGCGTTCGCGCTGCTCGCGTCGAACCCCGCTCCGACCGCGGTCGTGCTCGCCGTCGGGGGCGCATCGCTGATCGCCGCGGCGGCGCTGGGGCTGGCCGCCCGGCGCCGGCCCCTGGGGCTCATAGGCCTGTTCGCCGCCGACCTCGGCGCGGTCGCCCTGATCGCGGTTCTCGTCGCCTTCGGCGGCCGCTACGACTCCCCCTACGTCGACCTCTTCCTCGTCGCGGCCGCGCACGCCGCGGCCTTCCAGCCGCGGATGCGTGCGATCGCGGTGATCCTGGGCGCCCTGCTCGCCTACCTGGTCCCGTCCGCCGCGATCTCGGGAACCTCGGCGACCAACGTGGCCCGCGCCGTGATCCCGGTCCTCACGCTGGTGCTCGCGGGCGGCGTCATCCAGGCGGCGGCCGAGCGGGTGCGGCGCCAGCGCGACGCCTGGGCGGACCGTGAGGCGATGGCTCGCGAGCTGGCCGATCAGGATCCGCTCACCGGTCTTGGCAACTACCGGCGGTTCTGGCGCGCGATCGAGAGGGAGGCGGCGCGCGTGCGCCGTTACGGTGGTCCCTTCTCGCTGGTGTTGCTGGACCTCGACCGCTTCAAAGCGGTCAACGACGACCTCGGCCACCGCGCGGGCGACGCGTTGCTTGAACGCCTGGCCCGCGCCCTGTCCGGCGCTCTACGCCGCGAGGACGTCATCTGCCGCCATGGCGGCGACGAGTTCGCGGTGGTGGCGGTGCAGGCCGGAGCCGAGGAGGCGGCCCAGCTCGCCGATCGACTGGTGGACGCCGTGGCGGACGCCGGGGTCGTGGAGCGCCATCGCGTGACCGCCACCGCGGGCTGGGCGACGTTCGGTGTCCACGCCGAGAGCGTCGAGGATCTCGTGCTCCAGGCGGATGACGCGATGCGCACCGCGAAGCGCAGCGGACGGCGCTCATCGCTCGCACGCGCGGTGGGCGAGGCGCGGCGCGATCCGGTGGCCGGCGAAGCGCCGTCGCGCGGTCGCTCGGGCGGCGCCCAGTCCGACCAGCTCGCGCTGCTGGGCAGCCTGGCGCGTGCGCTCGCGGCGGCGCGCGACGAGCGCACCGCCGTCGACACCGCCGTCGCGCATCTCGCGGGCGCCGTCGACGCCGAGATCGTGACCGCGGAACGGCTGGATCGCGACGCCGGCCGGCTCGAGATAGCGGCCTTCGCCGGGCAACGCGGGCTCGCTCCGCCGAGGACGCAACCCAGCGACGCCGGCATCCTCGGTGCCGTGCTCGCGGCCGGGCAGCCCGCCGTCGTCGGCGACGTGCGCGCCGATTCGCGCTACATCGGCTTCTCCCAGCTGGCCGACGTCCGCAGCGAGCTGGCCGTCCCGATCTTCGAACGCGGCCGGCCGTGGGGTGTGCTGAACCTCGAGTCCAGCCGTGTCGACGCGTACACGGACGACGATCTTCGCCTCGTGCAGGCGGTGTCGGTCCAGCTCGGCCGCGCGCTCGCGTGCGTGTGGGCGTTCTCCCAGATGGACCACGAGGGCCCGATCGTGCACGCCTACGAGCTGGCCGCCGCCGTGCAGGAGGAGGGCGACGAGTGCTGGAGGGTCGCCGACCTGGCGTGGCGGCTCGGTCGCGAGCTCGGCCTGGAGGGCGACGACCTCGAGTCCCTGTACCTCGCCGCTCTGTTCCACGACGTCGGGACGGTCGGTGTCCCGGTGGGTCTCCCGCTCAAACCCGGCCGCCTGACGGAGCAGGAGCTCGCGCTGGTACGCGAACACCCGGTCATCGGCGAGCGGATGCTCCGTCCACTCCCGCGTCTGCACGCGGCCGCGTCGGTCGTCCGACACGAGCACGAGCGCTTCGACGGGCGCGGCTACCCCGACGGTCTTTCGCGCGGGGAGATCCCTCTGACCGCGCGGGCGCTGCTCGCCTGCGATGCGTACGTGGCGATGACGTCCGCGCGCGCGTACCGGCCGGCGATGGGGTACGCGGAGGCGCTGGGCGAGCTGCGCCGGGCGGCTGGCTCCCAGCTCGACCCGGACGTCGTCGCCGTGCTCCTGCGACTCCTCGAGCCGAGCGATGGCGACCCGGCGCCGGCCGCCGAACCGGCGTCGGAAGCCTGAGCGCGTGGTCTAGCCCTGGTTCAGCACGCCGCCGCCGTGGTGAATGACGAACCACGCGACAAGCGCTGCCACCGCGATGACGACGATCGCAACGCAGATGGCCTCGACGGCACCATTGCGCCGGTCATGCTGAGGTCGCTCCCGGGCGGGCCGATACATCTCACGCAGTATCGGCGACCACGTGGCCTCAGGCGCCGGTCGGCGCCTCGCCCGCGGTGGCCACGACGTACCGAAACACGTTGCTCAGTTCGTAGCCGCCGCCGGCGGTGGCGGCGAACGGTGCGAGCCCGGTCGTGATCGCCTCATGGACAGCGTCCTGGCCGCCGGCGGCGATGGCCGCGGTGGCCGGGCCGGCCGCCGTGAGGCCGCGCAGCGCGGTGGCCAGGTCGGGGTAGCGCCACACCGTCGTGACCTCCTGCGTGCGACGCGGATGCAGGCCGGCCTGCTCGACCAGGTCCTCGAGGGCACCCGGCGCCGCGAGCGCGAACGGGCCTGGTGCGCCGGGCGGGGGCGCCGGCACGAGATCGCGGTAGCTGGCCATGACGGCGGGCGCGTCGCAGCGGTCGGGGTCGCCCCATGTGGCCACGGCGACGGTCCCACCGGGAGCTGTCACCCGGCCGGCCTCGCGGAGTGCGCCAACGGGATGGCCCGCGAACTGCACGCCGTTGAAGCTGACCACCGCGTTGAAGCTATCGTCGTCGAAGGGCAGCGTTTCCATGTCTCCCTGACGGAAGTCGCCGGCCGGCGTGCGTTCGCGGGCGATCTCCAGCAGCGCCTCGGTGGCGTCGAAGCCACTGACGTCGGCACCGCGCTCCGCCGCGAGTTGAGCCGCCATTCCCGCCCCGCAACCGATGTCGAGCAGGCGCGTGCCGACGGCGGCCCCGATCGCGTCGAGCACCGCGTCGTAGAGCGGCCGCACCGTGCCCTCCTGGATCTCCGCCCAGTCGCGCGGCCGCGCGCCCCAGAGCGCCGCCTGTGCTTCCGCGGTTCCCGGTCCCGGTGCCATGCGTCCTTCCCCAGCCTCAATCCGGCGGCGCGGGCTGGCCCCCGGTGACGTTCGGCGCGCCGCCGCCCTGATCGGAGGGTGCGGCGCCCGGTGCGGGGGTGGTCGCCGCCGGCCGCTTGGGCGCCGGCTGCTCATGCGCGGTGGGCCGGCGGATCGGGACGGGGGCCGGCGATCGCCTGACGACGGGCTCGGACCGGTGTGTCGTTCTCGTGTGACGGGCGCGCGGATGGGCCTTGGAGACGGGTTTCGGCGCGGCGTTGTCGGTCGTGCCGGCCACGATCGCCGCACCGCTGCCCGCGGATGACGAGGTCGTCACCGGCGGCGTGGTCTGCGGGTGCGTCGACGTAGGACCGGCCCCGGCTGCCAGGCCCAGCGACGGTGTCCGCAACGGCGGTGACGCCAGGCGGGCCCGCACTGTGCCGGAGCTTCCGGCCAGAGGCAGCAGGAGCGCCAACGCGGACGCAACGATCACCGCGGCGGCGAGCGCGGCCGCCGCGGAGCGCGTTCGCAGTGCGTCGGCCGCGAGGATCAGCCCGTCCGAGAGGCGGTCGGCCACTCGGCGCGACGGGGCTCCGCGGAGGCTCGGAGGCGTGCCGCCGTCAACGGCCATCTCCCGCGGGCCGGCGCTCAGGGCGCCGTCGACGATCACGATCGGATCGCGACCCGGGCCGGCCTCGTCGCGCCCACGGCGGGGCACGCCGTACAGCGACTCGTAGATCTCCGATTCGACGTCGGGTTCCGGCACCGGCAGCGACCGCTATTTGGGGGCAGGTCCATCCCCAGAGTACTCCGATGAGCCGGCCGGCTAGCGGTCGCCGATGTCGTCGCTGAGCACCGGTTTCACGTCGACGATCGGCGTGCCGTCCAACGCCTCCAGGTTGCGCACCCGGACCCTCGGTCCCTCGATCGACACGACCTCGACTCGGTGCAGGCCGACGGGGTTGGGGCGGTCCGGGGAGCGGGTGTTGAACACTCCCTGCTCCGGCCTCGACAGATCACCGCGGGGATGGACGCGCAGCACCTCGCGATGCGCACGATCGAGCCACGTGAGGACGAGCACCTGGTCCCCGGGCTGGATCCCTTCGAGTCCCTCGAGCACACCGGGTTCGAAGACCAGCCAGGCGTCGGGCGCACCCTCGTCGCCCTGATTCGGCGCCGCCGCCCGATCGGTCAGCGGGGACTCGACCTCGCCGATCGCCGCGATCTCGAAGCGGGACTCGGTCACGCGATCGTCCGCGTCCGTCAGACGGCGGCGAGCTCGGCGACCTGGCGCAGCTGCTCGCGACGGCCCTCGAAATCGAACGCCATGGGCGAGATCTGCAGCGTGCCGACCCCGGCGTCGCGGTACACCGCGAGGCGATCGCGCACGACGTCGGAGGGCCCGGCCAGCGCCACGGCGTCGATGAGCTCGCCGGGAAGCGCCGCGGCGGCCTCGTCCTTCTTTCCGTCGAGGTAGAGGTCCTGCACCTCGCGGGCGGCGTCCTCGAACCCGTATCGCTGCACGAGCTGGTTGTAGAAGTTCTTGTCCCGCGAGCCCATGCCCCCGACGTAGAGCGCCAGGACCGGTCGCATGGCGTCGCGGGCCGCCTCGCGGTCGTCGGAGATCAGGACGTTGACGGTGGGGGAGATGTCGAAGCCGTCGTCGATCGAGCGGCCGGACTTCGCCGCGCCCTCCTCGAGCAGAGGCCGGAACTCGCTGACGTGCTCCGGGGAGAAGAACACGGGCAGCCAGCCGTCGGCGATCTCGCCGACGAGCGTCACGTTCTTCGGGCCGATCGCGGCGATGTAGACGGGGATGCTGTCCTGCTCGGGCGCGATCGTCAGCTTCAGCGCCTTGCCGGGCCCGTCCGGCAGCGGAAGCTCGATGGTCTCGCCCTGGTACTGGACCCGCTCCCGTGCCAGCGCACTGCGGACGACGTCCACGTACTCGCGCGTGCGCTGCAGCTGGCGGCCGAAGCGCACGCCGTGCCAGCCCTCGGAGACCTGCGGGCCGGAGGAGCCGAGGCCCAAACGGAATCGGCCGCCCGAGATCTGATCGAGTGTCGCCGCGGTCATCGCGGTCATCGCCGGGGTGCGGCCCGGGATCTGGAAGATGGCGGAGCCGAGCTTGATGGTCTCCGTCTGGCCGGCGAGCCACGCGAGAACGGTGGCGGCGTCGGAGCCGTAGGCCTCCGCGGCCCACACCGAGTCGTAGCCGAGGCGCTCGGCTTCGCGGACCAGCTCGAGCTGCTCGTCGGCGGACAGGCCCAGGCCCCAGTAGGCGACGTTCAGGCCGAGCTTCATTGAAAGATTCCTTTCAGCAGAAGGGCTGGGAACTCCGGACGCGACGCACGAGCGCTACTCTGGTCAGGGCGCCGGGGAGGCGCAGCTTATGCGACGCAGCCGAAGGCCGATCGAAGAGCTCCGAACCGCGATCGACTGCCTGCCCGCGCGGACACGGGAGGCGATGCTCGCCGGCGTCCGCTCCAACGAGATCATCGTGGGCGCCTACACCGATCGCAGCGGCGGCGTGTGCCCGATGCTCGCGGCCCATCGCTGCGGCGGGCGAACCGACTTCCTCTCCTTCGCGCGTGCGTGGGACCGCTTCACCGGTGCCCGCGGGCGCGCGCGTCGCGCCAGCGAACGCGAGCTGCGCGTGCTCACCACGCACCTCGAGGCCTCGCTCGTGCAGGAAGGCGATCTGGCAGACCTGGGCCGCGCCATCGCCGACCACCGCGAGCTGCGCGGCCGCCCCGAGCCGGTGCGCCCGGGCGATCCGGATCGTTCCGACGAGCTGCGCACGCGCCCCGGGTGGGGATGGCTGCGGCCGTTCCGTCGCTATGACGACTACCGCCGCGCGCTTGCCCGCGCGGAGGAGATGGGCGCCGAGCTCGAGGGCGAGCGCGAGCGCGAGCCCGTCGGCTAGCCGCGGGTCCTACAGCCCCTCGCCGGGGCGGTGGTAGACGATCTCCGGGATCACGCACGCCGGAGACAGATGAAGGAGCATCCGCACGGATTCGGCGATGTCCTCCGGTCGGATCATGTCCTCGGCGGATACCTGCTCCTTGACGAAGTCCGTCATCGCCGTGTCGACGAAGCCCGGGCAGAGAGCGCAGGACTTGATCCCCTCGGGGCCCAGCTCCTTGTTCATGGCCTGGGTGAAGCCGACGACGCCGAACTTCGTCGCCGCGTAGACCGACAGCCAAGCCTGTCCTGACTTGCCTGCGACCGACGCGGTGTTGACCACCTGGGCGTTGTGGTGCTCGGCGCCGGCGGCGCGCAGCATGTCCGCGCACTCCCGGTAGAACAGGACGTAGGACCGGAGGTTGACGTCGAGCTGCATGTCCAGGCGCTTGGTCTGGATCTCCGCGACGGCGGCGCCGATCCCCAGGCCGGCGTTGTTGACGAGCACGTCGAGGCGCCCGTACGTGTCGCGGTGGCGCTGCACGATCTCCTTGACGGCATCCTCGTCGGCCACGTTGCCGGGCACCGCCTCGACGGCCGCGCCGGCGGCGCGAAGCGCGTCGGCCGCGGGCTCGAGCTTCTCCGGTCGCCGCGAGGCGACGGTGAGGCCGTAGCCCTCCTCGCCGAGCATCTTGGCGATCGCCAGTCCGATGCCGCTCGAGGCGCCCGTCACGATCGCCGCGCGTTCTGCCATGCCGTCTCGTCCTCCTCCGTCGTTTGCGTAGCCGGGCCGTCCGACACGGCCGAGCGGACCGGAACCCTAGAGTGTCGAGAGATGCCCCGTGTCCCGTCCCGCGCCGCCGCCGCCACGGCGGCGGTCCTCATGTTGGCCTGCCTTCTCCTCGCCGCCTGCGGCGGGTCGAGTGGCGGCAAGAGCACGAGCACGGCCACGACCTCCGCGGCCGCCGGGCCGGCGTTCCCGGCGGCGGCGGGGCGCCCGCTGAAGGAGGTGCTCGCCGGGGTCAAGCCGGGGCCGATGCTGGCGCCCGCCGTCGGAGTCCTCGAGCCGGGCCTCAACCGCTTCGCCTTCGTCCTGTTCGACGCCTCGCGCAAGCAGCTCGTCCCGCCCGACGTCGCGGTGTACGTCACCGACGCGGTTGGCCGCTCGGTCCGCGGGCCGTTCCGGGTCACCAACGAGTCACTCGCGGTCGCGCCCCAGTTCCAGAGCCAGACCGTCCAGGCGGACGCGAACGCCGCCAAGCAGGTCTACGTGGCGCAGATCCCGTTGACCAGGGCCACGTCGCAGGGGATCGTCGTCGTGGCGCGCACGAACGGACAGCTCGTCGCGGCGAACCCGACTCTCGTCAACGTCGGCGGCCCGCAGCCGCCCACGCCGGGGCAGAAGGCGATCAGCGTGCACACCCCGACCTCGCCGCCGCAGCCGATCGCAAGCATCGACACGCGCGTGCCGCACGACCCGCAGCTGCATGCGGTGGATTGCGCCAACGTGCTCGGCAAGAAGCCGGTGCTGCTGGTGTTCGCCACCCCGCAGCTGTGCCAGAGCCGGACCTGCGGGCCGGTGGTGGACCAGGCGGCCCAGCTCCAGTCGATCTACGGCAACCGCATGGCCTTCATCCACATGGAGGTCTACAACAACAACGATCCGACCAAGGGCAACCGGCCGCAGCTGCGCGCCTGGAGGCTGCCCAGCGAGCCGTGGGTCTTCGCGATCGACCGCCGCGGCCGCGTGGTGGACCGGCTCGAGGGCGCGTCCTCGATCGCCGAGATGCGCGCGGCGATCGAGAAGGCGCTGAAGAGCTGAGCGCAGCGGCCTCGGGCCCGCGCGCGATCTGCTCCGATCGCGCAGCCGCGACCCGCTAGCGTCCGCCGCGGGCGCTCGCCGCGCCCGCCGGGCCGGTAGCTCAGTTGGTCAGAGCAGCGGACTCATAATCCGTATGACCCTGGTTCGAGTCCAGGCCGGCCCATCCCGTAGGCCCGCCGGCGGTTACGGGGCCGTCAGCGCCCACCGCGATCGCCGAGGGCACTGAGGCAGGCCCCCGTCCCCCCTGCGGACGGGGAGATGGGCCCTTCTGGAAGAGGGAGTGCCAGAGCGGGCCGCCATGTCGGCTGAGCGCCATCGGTGGGCTTGTGCTCACGCCGGGAACATGAGGGGCGACTTCTGCAATAGGCCACACAGCGCGCACCACCAAATCGCCGGGCATCCGGCAAAAAGAGAGGCCCCGCCAAAGGCGGGGCCTCTCTGCGAGCGGTAATGACCGTACCCCGCGCGCATGATTTAGGAACCAGAGACAGCGGACGACGACCGAACCGAGCGCTCTGGTGACCTATAGTCACGCTAGACAGGTCTGTCTTCAGGGATCACTGCTCGTGAACATCGACATGAACACGGCAACCGCCCTCCTGGCGGCACTAGGCCTTGCCCGCGAGCACGGTAGTGCGGTGACGGCCCTCGAGGCCGCCGGTATCGATCTGACGGAAGCCGAGCGGTTGCAGAGACCACCCGGTGACTTCAAGGCGCTCACGGGCAACGACCGCAGCGAGGAAGCCGCGAGCGAAATGTTGGCGCTGGGCTTCCTCGCCGGCCGTGTGGCTCAGCGTCCGCGCGCTCGGGCTCGGCGGATCCTGCCCGACCCGACGTGTTTCATCATGGACCGGGAGCTGGTCGTGCAGAGGGCCGAGGGCGAGTCGATTCTGCGACTGCCCTGGTTTGACGACGGCCTGTTCGCGGGTCGCCAACTCCCCGACATCTCGGAGATACCCACCCCGATTCGCACGCTGGCGGTGGAGAACTATCGGGCCGCGCTGACCGGCGAGCGCCGCCGCTATTCCTTCATGAGTTACGGCCACGCGTACTCGGTGGACGCGGTGCCGGTGGTCGGCGACGACGGCCGCACCGAGGCGGTGCTGGCGATCGCGAAGCCCGCGAGCGCATTCGCCGCCGCCGCCAGGGCACACGAGCGGATGGCGGAGCGCATGGAAGATGCCGCCGTGCTGGCAGATCAGAGAGCCGACGGCCATCGCCTGGCCGGTCGCAGCGACGACGAGGCAATTGAGCGCCAGGTGGCCGCCAGAGGTCGCCGGTCGGCGGACCAAGCCAGGGACAGCGCGGCTCGGCTCAGCGCCCGCGACACCGTTGGCTCATCTGCCGGTCTGCCCTCGCCGACCTCACGCGAGACCGAGGTCCTCACCCTTGCCTCTCACGGCCTCACCTCAGAGCAGATCGCCGACCTGCTGGCCGTGAGCGGCGCCACGATCAAGACTCATCTGCGCAACATCTACGGCAAGCTCGGCGTGAGCGATAGGGCCGGCGCCGTCGCAGCCGCGCTGCGCCACGGCTTCATCGAATAGCCAAGCGCCTTCAGCGCTCGGTAGATCGAGCTGGACTCCCATGCGAACATGTGTTCGTGTCCACGAAGGGTCACAGCTATGCGCGGTTCCGCCGCGCGCTCGCCCACCGTGACCTCGACCTGATCCGCCACGCGGCCGCCGAGCTGCCCCGCGTCCCACTCGCCGACGCGGCGGCGGTGTGCGCGCTGCTCGCCGACGCGGAGCCCGGCCGGTACGATCGGGCCGCCTGCCGGTGGCTCGCCCGCTACTGCGTCGAGACGCCGGACGTGACGCTCGAGGCCATCGACGAGGCGCTCGGCGCGCTGCAGGCGATGCGCGAGCGGCCGGCCGACTCTCTCGTCACGCTCCGCGAGCTCGTGGCGCAGCATCCCTAGCCGGTCGCAGGGATGAAACCGGAGGCGGCCGGCGTCTAAGGGAGCCAAGGGCCACTCGGATCCACCGGCGGCCCATCGCCGAGACGCGGAGAAACCATGGAGCTGGAAGTGCAGGACGTGCGGCGTGCCGGTCCCGAGGGACCCTCGGCGTCGCGGGCGAACGTCGGGACGGTTCGCCGGGCGATCGACGCCTTCAACCAGCGCGACCTCGACGCCGCGTTGCGCGCGGTCGATCGCGAGGCCGAGCTCGACTGGTCGCGCTCCCGCGGTGTCGAAGCCGGCATCTACCGCGGATACGACGCCTGCCGAAGGTTCTGGACCAATCTCATCGAGACCTTCGAGAGCGTCACCGTCGACGTGAACGAGTTCATCGAATGCGGTGACCACGTCGTGGCGCCGAACCGCGCGCGCATGTCGGGTCGGGACGGGATCGAGGTCGCGGCCCGGAGCGTGCTCGTCGTCACCTTCCGCGGCACACGCATCGTCAGGTGGACGCTCTACCAGGAGAAGGCCGAGGCGCTCCGGGCACTGGGCATGCCCGACGCGGCCGGCGCCTGATCGTCACCCCCCGCAGGCCACCGGCGTTTGCATCCTTCGGCCGCGGGGAATCAATATCCTGAAATTAGGGCGCACCGCCGCGGGACGGCATGCGCGTAGGCAGCGGACGGAAGGCGGGGGCAATGAGGCGACTTCTCGGGATCGGCGAGCGCAGCCGGGCGATGCTGCTCGCGCTGGCGGCAGTGCTTCTGCTTCCGGCGACGGTGCACGCCGCGCCGCTCGGATTCGCGGCGCCGGTGTACGTGGACAAGACGCTGGCCGGCGGGGAGCCCTCGGTCGCCTACGCACCCAAGTCCGGGCGTCTCGTCTACACGTCCCACGAGGGCACGACACACCTCTTCTCCAGCAACATCCCGGGCGCGCCGGCGGAATCGGGCGGCTGGATCGCGAACTACCGCAACCAGGTCAACATCTGGACCTCGGCCGACAACGGCGCGAGCTGGCAGGTCGTCAACCACCTCGCCGGGTTCTTCACCGACCCGCTCGTCAACACGGGCTTCAGCGACCCCGACCTCACGCAGGACGAGAGCGGGAACATCTACAACACCGGCATCGACCTGGCCAACGACGCGCTCTTCTCCTCGCAGGACGGCGGGAAGACCTGGCCGACGGGCACGCCGCAGTGCCACGAGGGCGACCGCCCGTGGCTGGCCGGCGGCAAGGCGAACGAGGCGTTCCTCGCGACGAACTCGGACCAACCGTCCGGGCACAACGTCTTCCACAGCACCGACGCCGGGAAGTCGTGCAGCGCCAACGGCATCGCCGACAGCGGCAGCACGCCGGACGGCGGCAGCTTCGGCGGCAGCGGCAAGCTCTTCTACGACCACGGGCGCGGCAACCTGGTGGAGCCGATCTACTACCAGGACGCCAACGGGAAGGTCAACGGCGTCGGCGTGGGCCTCCTGCCCGATGCCAGCAATGCGTTCAGCAACCCGTCGGCGAAGTTCAGCCAGGTCCGCATCGCCAACACGACGGCCTACTCCCACTGGCCCGCGATGGCCATCGACTCGGCCGGCAACTACTACCTCGTCTGGGACACCAACGAGCGCGACACCACGTCCGCCAACGGCTGTCCGCCCACCGACTCCGGGAGCGAGACGTTCGGCGGCTCGTCGTCCGCGGCGACGCCTCTCGCCAACTCCGTCCAGATGGCCGTGTCGACCGACGGCGGCCAGACGTGGAGCGCGCCGCGTACCGTGGCCCGCTCGGCCGGCCATCGGGTGCTCTGGCCGTGGGTCACGGCCGGAGGCGCCGGCAACGTGGGCGTGGTCTGGTACCAGTACGACCGGGTCACCGACCCCGACTGCGGCACCGGGAACGTCTCGGTGATGGCGTCGAGGATCACCGGCGCGACGAGCGCGACCCCCGACCAGACGACCGTCGATGCGGCCGGCACCCCGATTCACAGCGGTGCCATCTGCGCCGGCGGCACGGTCTGCGCCGCCACGGTGGGGGTGACCGGGGAGGATCGCCGGCTCGGCGACTACTTCACGGTCAACACCGACTCGCGCGGTTGTCTCAACGTCGCCACGGGCGACACGAAGCTCACGGACGCCGTCACCGGCAACCCGTCGCCGAATTCCCATCCCATGTTCATCCGCCAGAACAGCGGGCCGGGCCTCACCGGGCAAACCTGCGGCTAGCGCTCAGCGCTTGACGAGGAACGCCTGTGCCGTGGGCGCCGTGATCAGCGGCTCGGGGCGCGTCGCCATGAACTCGTCGATCGCCCTGGCCGCGCCCGGGCTCTGCATCGCCGACCCGTGGTCGTCGAAGAGCATCACGCCGCCGGCGACCATGCGCGGGTAGAAGAACTCGATGGAGTCGCGCGTCGGCTCGTAGAGGTCGACGTCAACGTTGACGAAGCAGAAGCGACGGTCCTCGATCTCGGGGAAGCGGTCCGGGATCCAACCCCGGTAGAGCGTCGCCGGGAATTCCGCGAGGTTGGCGCGGGCGTCGGCCTCGGTGGCGAAACAGTCGCCTCGGCGCCAGTAGCCGCCGTCGACCGGCGCCGGTTCCGGAAGGCCCTCGAACGAGTCGAACGCGTGGTGGGTCTTGCCGACACCGGCGAAGTGGCGGCAGATGAACCACGAGGAGGCTCCGTTCCAGACGCCGCACTCCGCGGTGTCGCCGGGAAGCCCGTCGGCGAGCGAAAGTACCGACCGCAGGAAGTACTTGCGCTCCGCGGAGCGGCGGGAGTCACCGGGGACGAGCCGGTCGTAGGCGCGGAAGAACTCGGCGTCGGCGAACCAGCTCTTGCCGCCCTTCGTCGCGACGTACCCCGGCAGCGCCCAGCGGGCGAATCGGACGGTGAGCTTGTACCCGGCGTCGTCGCGGTCGCGCGGGTCGGAGCTCGCGACGCGCCTGTGGGCCAGGGACGCGATTTCGCGGACCTCCCTGAGCGGGTTCCAGGCCGGCGCCGACATGCGCGCACGATACCGCCGAGTTTCCTTGCCGATCCCGGGGCCCCGGAATAGGATCACCGCTTTCCCAAACGAGCTAGGGGGATCACATGGACCCGACCGACGGCCAGCGCAAGACCGAACCGCTCGTCGAGCTCGCACCCGACGAGACGGTGGTCCGGGCGCTTTCGCAGAGCGCTCACCCCGTCGAGTGGGTCGAGGCGAACCCGCCGGACGACGAGGTCGCCGAGTCTGACGAGTCCTGACGGGCTCGGACCGGCCCCCATGGGCCCGCGCCGGCTGCACCCTGCGCTCCTCGTGCATACGACGTGGGTCGCGGGGCGCAGGCGGCTGGTCGCGCAGGCATCGTCCGCGCGCCCACCACTGATCGTCAACAGCCCGCTGGCGCTGTCGGCCCTGGGCGCACTCCCGAACCAGTTCGATCGCGCGAGCGCCTCCGCGGCGTGGCGCGACGCCGGAGTCCCCGACGACGCGCACGAACCCCTCTGGACGGGCTTCGAGGCGGCCGGGCTCTTCGCAGATCCGCCGCGAAACGGGCCGGCGTGGTGGGACGAGCTCGAATGGCGGGAGGCGCGCGCCTACCACCACGCAACGCGCGACTACCCGTTCCTGCAGATGGACCAGCGCGGCGCGTTCGCCCGCGACGCGGAGCGGATGGACGACTACCGCAGCGAGTCGCCCGCCCCGTCGCTCTACCAGCACGTCGACAACGACGGCACCGTCGAGCTTCCGCGCCTCAGCGCGGACGAGTCGCCCGACGAGCGACTGTCGCGGATGCCCGACGACGATCGGCGTGGCCGCGACGGCATCGGTCTGCTGCTCGACGTGTGCTTCGGCGAGCGTGGCCAGATGAAGGTCGCCGGCCACACCAGATGCCTGCTGAAGAGCATTCCCTCGGGCGGCGCGCGGCATCCCACGGAGGTCTTTCTCGGGGCGTTCGACGTACCCGGCGTCGCCGCCGGCGTTTACCACTACGACGTCGAGCACCACAGGCTCGAGCGGGTCCGCGGCGGCCAGCACCGCGACGCCTTCGCGCACGCGACGCTCGACCTCTTCGCCAAGCACGCGTCTCCGCCCGCGGCCGCGCTCGTGTTCACCTCCCGCGTCGAGCGCTCGATGTGGCGCTATCGCGATCCCCGGTCCTTCCGGGCCATCCTGGTGGACACCGGCCACGCCGTGATGGCCTACCGCCATGTCGCGCGAACGCTGGGTTTTCGCACGTACGCGGTCCAGAAGATGCACGACAGCGAAGTGGCCGACCTCGTCGGCGTCGATCGCGTCGTCCAGCCGCCGCTCTACGTGGGGACACTGGTCCCGTGACCGGCGAGGATGTGCTCACCACGTCTCCGCTGCTGTTCGGCTACTGCGGCCGCAACGGGCGCTTCGCGGCCTGCGACGCGCGCGACGGCACCCGGTTCAGGCTCACCGGGGCGCGCGCGGCCGAGATCGTCACGGCGTTCGTGGAGCCGCGGGCCGTCAGTGCCGCGCTGGATGATGGCTTCACCGCGGAAGAGCTGCAGGACGCCCGCGACGCCGGGATCCTCGTGACCGCGGCCCAGGGCGAGCCCCTCGCCATCTGGGAGCGCAACGGCTGGTCGCGGCCGGCGTTCCTCATGTTCAGCCAGATGGACATCCCGTACCGGGAGCCGGCGGAGGCGATGGACGACCGCGCGGCCCTGACGCTCGAGCGCCGCGCCGCGGTGGAGGACTACCAGGACTCGGAGTCCTATCCCGAGCCAAGACCGCTGGCGAGCGGCCCCGCGCTGGCCCTGCCCGCCGTGGAGCCGGCAAGGGCCCGGCTCTCCTCGCTGACGACGCGCCGCTCGGCGCGCGGCTTCTCGTCCATCGCGCCGGGGATCGAGGACCTGGCGACGGTGCTGCACGGGGCGACGCATGGATTCCGGACCGTGGCCGCCGACCGCTCCGGCGGCGACCCGTTTCGCCTCCTCAACTCGTTCTACTCGTGGGCGCACCTCTATGTGGTGGCGCAGGACGTCGAGGGCGTTCGCCCGGGGGCGTACGAGTACGACTGGAAGGCCCACCGCCTCCTAGGGGCAGCGGACGCGCCCGACGACGCTGCGGTGCTCGCCGCCGTCCACGGCCAGCGCGGGATCCTGGGCCCGGGCTTCGTGCTCTTCGTCGTCGCCGACCTGCGCGGGTACGCCTGGCTCTACCGCCACTCGCGCGCCTACGTCCACGTGCTCATCCAGGTGGGCGAGCTCGGGCAGGAGATCCTGATGACGGCGACCGAGCAGGGCCTCGTCGGCTGGACCACGCCGGCCATTCACGAGTCGCGCACGGCCGCGCTGCTCGGGCTCCCGGAAGACGACGCCGTCGACGTCCTGTCGATGGTCAAGCTCGGCCGGCCGGTCGCGAGGCGACACGGCTGATGCTCGTCTCGTTTCCCGGCGCCGAGGACACGTTGCGCGGATACCTGCACACGCCGGCGGGCAGCGGCCCGTTCCCGGCGGTCGTCTGGAACCACGGCAGCGAGCCGTCCCCGGGTCCGCGTGACGAGCTGGGTCGGTTCTACACGGCCGCCGGCTACGTCCTGTTCGTTCCGCATCGCCGTGGGCACGGGCGCTCGCCGGGCGACCACTTCGCCGACGCCCTGCGGTCTCGAGCCCGTGTCGAGCCGCGCGAGCGAGTCATCGCGGCGCTCATCGCGGTCCACGAGCTGCACGTCGCCGACGTGCTGGCCGCGGCGGACTGGCTCGCGCGGCGTCCGTTCGTGGACGGAGACCGCATGGTCATGTCCGGCGTCTCACACGGCGGGATCCAGACCGTGCTGGCCGCCGAGGCCCGGGCCGGCATGCGGGCGTACGTTCCGTTCGCGCCCGGGGCGATCGCCTGGACGGGCAACCCGGAGCTGCACGACCGCCTGCGGCGCGCCGTCGTCAGCGCCGACGCCCCGATGTTCCTGCTCCAGGCGCGAAACGACTACAGCCTCGGCCCCAGCCAGGTCCTCGGCGCGGAGCTCCGGCGCGTGGGCGCGCGCAACCGGACGCGCATCTATCCCGCGTATGGAGGGACGCGCGCGGCGGGCCACGGCGACTTCGCCTGCCGCGGCATGGACGTCTGGGGGACCGACGTCCGCGGGTTCCTGGACGAGGCGCTGCGCGCCGGATCAGTCGCGGCGGCGGCGTAGCGCCTCGAGCGGGCGGGCGAGCAACGATGCGAGGCGGTAGCGCCGTGTCCTGCGGAAGGCGGCGAGCTCGGCATGGATCGCCGCCGATTCCTCGCGCGCCCGCGCGCGCTCTCGCTCGAGCTGTCCGCGCAGTGCGTCGTTCTCGGCCGCCAGGTCCACGCGGCGGCCCTCCGTCTGCCACTGCATCCGCACCAACCGCGCCATCTCCCGAAGTGGCGCGGGTGAGTGCGACGGGCTCCCCGGTGACAGCCGTCGGAGCAGTACGACGAGGTCACGGGCGTGATCCAGCGCGTGGTGGTGGGCGAACACGAGCTGCCGGTTGACGATCCCCATGTCCGGCCGGTACGCGGCCAGGTCGCGCTGCACGCGCGCGCCGTCGATCGTGTCGTCGTTCCCGGCGCCCGCGAACCCGTCGGCCTCGAAGGCCGCGTACGACGCCGCCGTGATCCAGCCGTCGCCACCCTGGTGATGGAAGATGTAGACCGCTCGGCCGGACGCCATGCCCTCGAGGGCCGCGCGTCCGTGGCCGACGGTGATGTCGCTGTCGGCGATGTCGAGCTCGGGCGTGGTAGAAGGGCGCCCGTGCCGACCGAGGTGCTCGAGCCGCAGGCCGGCGCCGGCGCAGGCCTGTGCGAGTACCTCGCGCGGGCGTCCCAACATGTAATTGCTGACGAGGAGCACCTGCTCCGGCGCCGCGCGCGGACCGCCGCGGGGCGAGAAGCGCTGGATGTCGATGGGCTGGCGCAGCCGCACGATCTCGTGGCGCTGGGCGAGCCCGTCGAGGCGCCGGGCGACGCGGTCGTTGAGGACGACCACGGCGGAGATGACGTCCGCCAGCTGGACGGGCCGGTGGAAATCCGCGCCGGGGGCGTGGGCGACGAAGACCTGGACGGTCCCCGGGTAGCGCGCCGCCAGGATCAGCGAGACGACCGCGTCCTGCGCGATGACGCCGTCGCAGCTCCCCGGCAGGTCGTGCTCCGCGGTGACGACGCGCAGGCCGCGGCTCGACGCCACGTGGGCCATCTCGCCCGCCTCCAGCGCGAAGATCGTCACCTCGTGGCCGAGGCGCTGGAGCTGCTCGGCGACGGTGAGCAGGTAGGTCTCCGTTCCGCCGGCTGCGGCGAGCTTCTGGTGGCCCAGCACGAGCTCCACCGCGGCGATGCTTCCGGCCGCGGGGCCCGCTGTCAACCGCGCGGGGCTGGCGTAGGCTGGCCGGCGTGAGCGAACCCGGGCACTGGCAGGGCCGCCGGTTGCACTTCGTCGGGATCGGCGGCGTGGGAATGAGCGGTCTCGCGGTCGTTGCGCAGACGCTCGGCGCCGAGGTGACGGGATCGGACATGGCCGAGCGGCGCTCGCTCGTCCGGCTGCGCGAGCGAGGCGTCGAGGTCGCGCTCGGACACGCCGCCGAGAACGTGCCCGACGGGGCCGACGTCGTCTACTCCTCGGCGGTGGCGGCCGACAACCCCGAGCGCGAGTGTGCCCGCGCGCTGGGGCGGCGCGAGATCCGCCGGGGTGAGCTCCTGGGCGAGCTGTCGTGGCTGCGGCCCTGTGTCGCGGTGGGCGGCACTCACGGGAAGACCACGACGGCGGCGATGATCGTGCACGTGCTGCGTGACGCGGGTGAGCGACCGGGCTACGTGGTCGGCGGTGATCTGCTCGCGACGGGCACCAATGCGGATTGGGGGGACGGGCCCTGGCTCGTGGTCGAGTCCGACGAGTCCGATCGCACATTCCTCGCGCTGGACGCCGACGTGGCCGTCGTCACCAACGTCGAGCTCGACCACCACCGCGAGTTCGCGTCGCTGGAGGACGTCGAGGACGCCTTCCGGGCCTTCCTGGCTCCGGCAGGCGAGGCCGTCGTGTGGGATCGCCCCGAGATCCTCGCGCTGCGCGACGGCCCCGTCGTCCCGTTCGACGCGCCGCATCCGGCGCTCGACCGCGGTGGCTCGCGGTTCGCCTGGCGCGGACACGAGGTTCGTGTCGGCGTCGCAGGCGAGCACAACGCCCGCAACGCGGCGGCGGCGCTCGAGGCCTGTCGCCTGGTGGGCGTCGACCCGGCGCGCGCCGCCGGCGCCCTGGCCGGCTTCGAAGGAACGGGGCGCCGGTTCGAGGCCCTCGGGACCACGGCCGGCGGCGCCCGGGTGTACGACGACTACGCGCATCACCCGACCGCTGTGCGCGCCACCCTGGATGCCGCTCGCACGCTCGAGCCCGAGCGCCTGGTCGCCGTGTTCCAGCCCCACGGCTACCACCGGGTCCAGACCATGGCGAGCGGGTTCGGCGACGCGCTCGCGTGCGCCGACCTCGCCGTCGTGGTGGAGGACGTGTACGCCCCGCGCGGGCGTGCCGAGCGGTACGCGGACGTCTCCACGGACGCGATCGCAAGCGCGGCGACGGAAGCGACCGGCGAGACCGAGGTCGTCTCGATGCCGGATCTGCGCGCGGCGGAGCGCTATCTGCGAGCGGAGCTGCGAGCCGGAGACCTGTGCGTGACGCTCGGGTCGGGCGACGTGGACTCCCTCGCGCGGCGGCTGGTCGCGTGAACGCGGCGTGAACTCCGGTTTGCGCGGTGACATCGGGAGGGTGCTCCCCGCCGGTCCGGGCACTCCAACTGGTTCGGCATGCGCGATCGGTCGAGCGCGGCCCGGGGAGGTACACGGAGTGGAGTCCGAGACGAGCCAGGAGCAGCAGGGCGCGGTACTGCTGACCGGCGCGACGGGATTCGTCGGCGGCCAGGTGCTGCTGCGCTACCTGCGCCGCGGCCGACGGCGGGTCTACGCGCTTGTCCGCGGAGCCGATCCGGACGAGGCCGCGCGGCGGCTCGCGGCCGCCGTGGCTCCGCTTGGCGCCGACCTGCCCTCCGACCGGGTCGTCGCCGTGCCGGCCGACCTCGAGCGGGACGGGCTGGGCCTGGATCCGGGCCGGCGCGACGAGCTCGCGGGCGAGGTGACGGACGTCGTGCACGCTGCGGCGTCGGTCTCGTTCTCGCTGCCGCTGGCCGAGTCGCGGGCGATCAACGTCGAGGGCACGCGGCGCGTCCTGGACTTCGCCCGCCTGTCCCAGCGGCGCGGCGGACTGCGCCGCATGGCATACGTCTCCACGGCCTATGTGGCCGGCACGCACCCGGGGTCGTTCACGGAGGACGACCTCGTGGTCGGCCAGACCTTCCGAAACGCCTACGAGCGGTCAAAGTTCGAGGCCGAGAGACTGGTTCGCCGCAATCGCCGGCGCCTGCCGATCCAGATCATGCGCCCCAGCATCGTCGTGGGCGAGGCGTCGACGGGTTGGACGCAGGCCTTCAACGTGCTCTACACGCCACTGAAGGCATTCGTCCAGGGCAGGCTTCCGGCGCTGCCGGCGCGGGCCTCGGCGCCCGTCGACGTCGTGCCGGTCGACTACGTCGCCGACGCCATCGTGGAGCTGGCGGACCGCCCCGCGGACGAAGGCACCTACCACCTCGTCGCCGCGGGCGGCGCGAGCACCGTCGGCGAGCTGATCGACCTCGCCAGCCGGCATTCGGACCGCTCGGCGCCGCTCATCCTGCCACCCGCGCTCTACCGCGGCCTCCTGCACCCGCTGCTCAAGCGTCGCGCTCCGGCGCGGCGCCGGCAGGCGCTGGAGCGGCTCGAGACGTTCTTCCCGTATTTCGAGATGGACGTGAGCTATGACGACCGCCGGGCGCGGGGCGCGCTGGCCCCGAGCGGGATCGAGGCGCCTCCGATCGCGGGCTATTTCGGCCGGCTGTTGGACTTCGCCGAGCGCAGCCAGTGGGGCAGGCGGCGCGTCGAGCGCGCGCGCTAGCGGTCGCCGGCGCGGCCAAAATCCCGATGGGGTAACTTTGCGGTGCAATGCCGCGGCAGGGGCCTTGTGGGACGGACCGCATCGTGCGCGCCACGCGTCGGACGATGGCGCTCGCCCTGCTCGCGGTGGCCGCCGGCGCGCTCGCAGCGGCGCCCGCCGCGACCGCGGACCCCCCGCCGCCCGGGTCCGACTGGCACGAGACCTACATCACCGAGCCGGACGGCACCTCGCTGCACGCCGACGTCCTGCGCCCCAAGGGCCTCGCGTCCGGCGCCAAGACCCCGGTCATCCTCTCGATCGGCCCGTACTTCAACCACTCGGGCCAGACCGGCCCGGCCGGTCCGGCCGAGAACACGCCGTACACGCCGGTCGGAAACGCGGGGCCCTCCGCGCGCTTCTTCGACTTCGTCAACGGGGCGAAGCTGATGGAGCGCGGCTACACCTACGTGATGGTGGACCTGCGCGGCTTCGGTGGCAGCTCGGGCTGCCTGGACTGGGTCGGGCCCGGCGAGCAGGCCGACGTCAAGACCGCCGTGGAATGGGCGGCGAATCAGTCCTGGTCGACCGGGAAGGTCGGCATGTACGGGAAGTCCTACGACGGCGTGACCGGTCTCGTCGGCGAGGTGCTCAAGCCCAAGGGCCTGTCAGCGGTCGTCTCCCAGGAGCCCGTGTACGACCTCTACCGCTACCTGTACATGAACCGCGTGCGGTTCGTGAACTCGCTCGCCACGCCCGCCCTGTACGACGCGATCGCCGGCACCCCCGGCACGAGCGGCGACACGATCGCCTACCAGACCAACGCGCTCAACGACACGGCGCGCCCGGCGTGCCCGGCCCTCAACTGGGCCGACCAGCAGGACTCGAACCACAGCTCCCCGTACTGGCAGCAGCGCGACCTGATCTCGCGCGCCCGCGGCGCCACCACGCCGCTGCTCATGACGCAGGGCTTCATCGAGAACAACACCAAGCCCGACGGCGCATACGACTTCTTCAACGGCATCTCGGGGCCCAAGCGCGCCTGGTTCGGCATGTGGGACCACGTACGGGGCAACGACACCGACGGCACCGGCCGCCTCGCGATGGGACGGGCGGGCTGGTTCGACGAGGTCATGCGCTGGTACGACCACTACCTCAAGGGTGCGGGCCCGGCGCCGGCGACGGTGGACCCGCCGCTGGCGGTCGAGTCGAGCGACGGGACGTGGCGGAGCGAGCCGTCCTGGCCGCCGCCGGACGCCACGACCTACACCGCGGCGCTGAAGCCGGGCTCCTACACCGACGACACCACCAACAACGGCACCGCCGAGGGTGGGCCGCCCAACGGCCAGGGCATCTGGACGTTCTCGCCGGCTTTCACCCACGACGTGCACTTCGCGGGCGTCCCGCGGATGACGGTCAACCAGCAGTCCAACTTCCAGAACGCCAACCTGACCGCCAACGTCTACGACGTCGACAAGGCGAACAACGCCACGCTCATCAGCCGTGGCACCTATCTGCTCGGCGGCACGGGCACGGTTTCGTTCGACCTCTACGGCGACGACTGGAAGCTCCCCACCGGCCACCGCATCGGCGTGCTGCTCACGTCCTCGAACGCCGAGTGGTGGCAGCACGTGCCGACGCTTCAGCCGGTGACGGTCACGAGCGCGTCCATCACGCTTCCCTTCCTGCGCTGCCAGCGCACCAAGACCATCCAGGGTGGCCCGTCGATCAAGCTCGACAGCTACCTCGCCGACTCGCCGTTCGCGGTTCCGCCGGCCACCATCACCGGGGCCACCGACCCGGCCTTCCCGGTTCCGCCTCCGCTCGCAACCTGCTCGCTCTAGGCCAGCACAGGAGGCACGTGGGCGACGAGCTGCGCGACCCCCGCCAGCTGACGCGCTGCAACCGGATGTGAGGCGGGAGGCGGGCCCACGGGTCCGCCTCTCCGCGTCAGCGCGGCGTCCAGGTGAAGGGGAGGCCGTCCGCGATCTCGGTCAGCCGGGGGGCGGTGCGGTCGCGCTCGGAGACGACCGGCTCGACGTCGGCCGGCCACTCGATCCCGACGTCGGGATCGTCGTAGGCGAGCTGACTCTCGGTTGCCCCGTCGTAGTAGCTCGAGCACTTGTAGACGACGTCGGCCTCCTCGCTGAGGACGCAGAAGCCGTGCGCGAAGCCGACCGGCACGTAGAGCTGGCCGCCCGCCTCGTCGTCGAGGACCTGCGTCTCCCACTCCCCGAAGGTCGGCGACCCGCGCCGCAGGTCGACGACCGCGTCGAGGATCGCGCCCCGGGCGCAGCGCATCAGCTTGGCCTGGCCCGGGCTCGTCTGGAAGTGCATCCCGCGCAGCGTGCCCCGGCGCGAGCGGGAGTGGTTGTCCTGGACGAACTCGGTGTCCACGCCGGCCTCGGCCCACGCGTCGGCGCGGAACGTCTCCATGAAGAAGCCCCGCGCGTCACGGTGCACGGCCGGGGCCAGCAGCACGAGTCCGTCGAGCCGGGTGTCGAGGCGCTCCACGGGGCGGGCAGCCTACCTGCCCGCCCGCGGTCCACGCGCGACGACCATCATGCGGTCGCGGAAGTCGGGCGCCCACATCCGGTCGGCCACTCCCGCAGCGCGCGCGGCGCCCACGAGCGCGCTGGCCGCCGGCCGCGAGTAGCCGCCGATGCGATCGAGGTAGTAGCGGACGGTGAACGCCTTGGGCGCGGTCGCGATGTCGAGTACGTCGTAGCCGCGCCGCGCCAGCAGCGCGCGGATGCTTCCGCGCGTGAAGTACTGCACGTGGGTGGGGATCACCGACCACCAGCGCCGTCCCAGCGTGCGAGCGATGCGGCTGCCGGCGTCGGGCAGCGCGAGCCAGAGCACCCCGCCGGGGGCGAGCAGGCCGGCGATGCGGTCCAGCGCGGCGTCGGGTCGCACGAGGTGCTCGATCACGTCGCCCATCGTCACGGCGGCGAACCGGCCCACGGGCAACTCGGTGTCGAACAGGCCGCCGGTGCGCACGTCGACGCCGAGTCGCTCGCGGGCGAAGGCGGACGCGAACGCGCTCGGCTCGAGCCCCGTCGCCGTCCAACCGCGGTCGCCCGCCTCCGCGACCAGGTACCCCACCCAGGCGCCGACGTCCAGCAGCGGTCCCGGGGCGACGTAGCGCTCGATGCGATCCAGCGTGCGCCGGGCCGTCTCGCGCTGTCCCGCGGCCTCCTCGACGTAGTCCTCGGATTCGGCGTCGCCGTAGGCCGCGTCGAGCTCCTGCTCGGCCGGAAGTGGGCGCAGCTGCATGTGTCCGCAGGCCGTGCACCGCACGATGTCGCCGAGCGCGGTGCCGAACTGGTCGGTGGTCGGGATCAGGCCGTCGTCGCCG
>DASYIJ010000357.1:0-5110 GCA_035997675.1 Solirubrobacteraceae bacterium | reverse complement strand
CAACAGCAAGGCCCTGCCGTACCCGGGCAAGCGGCCCTATCCGAACGCGCTCTACGCCGACTCGAACGTCGACTACGACGGCGACGGCCTCACGATGGCCGACGAGTACGCCGCCTGGGCCCGCTACGCCGACAGCAAGTTTCCGCTCACCTACAGCGACGGCACCCAGAACACCGGGGGCCCGCAGCCGATCCCGCCCGGCAAGGCATACCTCGACATCAACGGCAATGGCACGCTGTCCGACGATGAGCGCGACGTCGACAACGACGGCCTCAGCAACTGGGTGGAGGCGCACGGCCCGCTCAGCGGCCAGGGGTGGTGGTCCGCCATCTATGAGTCGGAGAAGCCCTATCTGGTGACGTTCGCCGGGACCGACTGGCTGGATCCGGACACCGACGGCGACGGGCTCATCGACGGCCTCGACGACCAGGACCACGACGGATACAACAACATCCAGGAGACCTTCCGAGACCAGTCGGGCCTGTGGGTGAATCCGTTCAACCCGTGCCTGCCGAACTGGAAGAGCCCGACGTGCTCGCTGCACCCGCCGCCGAAGGACTCGTGGCCGCCGTTCGGGACCGGGTTCAATCCGAGCGAGCCGCTGCCGCTGGTCTGGCCACGGCCGTCCGGGCCGTAATGGCCGCCGGTTAGGGCCTGACGCGGCCTGTTACTTCCCCGCGACCTGGGCATACCTATAGACGTATGCCCTCCCGCAAGCACACCGGCCACGTCGTATGTCCCACGTGCGGGTATGAGGTCGGCCTCGGTGTCGCGTCCGAGCCGGGGCGCTGCCCCGACTGCGACGAGCCGCTGATGCTCACCGTCGAGATGCGCGCTCTCACGCCGGAGCAGATCCGCGCCGAGGTCGAGCGCCAGGCGGCCCTCCGCCGGGAGCGCGAGCGCCTGCCGCTGCTGACGGCGCCCGACACGGGCGTGTAACGCCTCCGCCGCGACGGCAGACCCCTACCCGTGATCCGCAACGCTCGCGCTGAGGCCGAGGAGCGTCTCAGCGGCGTCTACGCGGCTCGGGTCCTGGAGCCCTCGCCGCCTGCCGTGACCGCACCGCCGTGGTTCGCCGACGACCCGGTCGCCCGCGGCGGGGCGCCGGAGGGCCGGCCCGTCGTCTCACCGGTGAGCACCGGCGACGTGCGCTGGGACGAGCTTGCCCGGGACGACGCCGACCTGGCGGGTTGGTGTGCCGCGCGCTGGCTCGGCGCCCACCGGCGCCTCGACACCGCGCCGGCGGAGCTGGCCGGGACGCGCGGGGAGCTCCACCGCGTCGCGGAGCAGGTGCTTTCCAAGGCCCGCGAGCACGCCAACGGCAAGATCGCGCTGCGCTACACCCGAGGCGGGTTCGGCACGCCGTTCTTCGGCGAGGACGTGCAGGTTCGGGTCGAGGGCGCCGAGCTGGTCGTCCAGGAGGGCGCCGAAGAGCGCCGCGCCCCGCTCACGACCCTGCGCGCCGCCGCCGAACTGGTGGGCCCGCACCTGCTGCCCGAGGGCCTCGAGCTCGACGATGCCGCGCCGCTCGGCGTCGACCCCGGCGCCGCCCGCTTCCTCGGCGATTGGTACGGCTTCGCCTACTCCGTGCTGGAGGAGCTGCGAGCCGGCGCGGGCGCATCGCTGGAGCCAAGTCGCGTCCAGCTCTGGCCCGAGCACTTCGATGCGTCGGTCGAGCTCGGAGCCGAGGCCGACGGGCGCCGAGCGGGGTACGGGGCCTCGCCGGGGGACGCCGAGCACTCGGAGCCCTACCTGTACGTCACGCCGTGGTCCCCACCGCCGGCCGACGGCGACCTGTGGAACGCGACGGTGTTCACGGGAGCGGAGCTGCCGCTGGCCGCCATGCTGGACCTCGCCGACCAGCGCGCCGCCGCGCTGCAGTTCCTCCGCGCCCGGCTCGACGCCCTTCAGGCGGTCTAGCCGCGTCCGCGGCGCCAGCCGCGGAAGGCCTCGAGCAGCGGGTCGACGGATTCGGGCGCCAGCTCCTCGGCCCGCAGCCTGCCCGTGAGCCGGATCGTCGTGCGCATCTGCTCGAGGTACACCGTGCAGTGCTCGCAGCCGGCGATGTGCGCGTCGAAGCGCGCGCGCTCGGGCGCCGGGAGGGCGTCCTCGAAGTAGTCGGTCACCAACTCGACGAGCTCCCGGCAGCTCAGCGCGACCGTGCTCACGCCGCCTCCAGCTGCGCTTCGCAGGCCAGTCGCACCTTCGACCGGGCCCGGTGCAGGAGGACCCGCTGGTTGGCATCGGTGATCTCGAGGGCGTCGCGGACCTCCGCGGCGCTCCAGCCGTCGATGTCGCGCAGGGCGATGACGACGCGCTGTGCCTCGGGCAGGTCGGCGATCGCCATCCGGATGCAGTCGATGGTCTCGCGCGCCTCCAGGCGTTCCTCCGGCATCTGCGCCCACGAGCGTGGCGGCGTCGCCCAGCCGTTGGGCGCGCGCGGGTCCTCGGCACTGAGGAAGCGCTCCTCCGGGACGGCCGGCTCGCCGGCCCCGGTCTCGCCGCCGAGCGCCGAGAACGGCACGCTCCGCGCCTCGCGCGCGCCCCGCGTCTTGGCGCGGTTGGTGAGGATGCGAAAGACCCAGGTCTTCAGCGAGGATCGGCCCTCGAAGCGATCGATGCCCTGGAGCACGGCGAGCCATGTCTCCTGCACGACATCCTCGGCCACGGCCCGATCGCGCACGTACATGCGCGCGACGCGCACCATCGCCGGCTGCCAGCGAGCGAGGAGCTCGGTGTAGACGGCTTCGTCGCCGCCGCGCAGCCCCGCGACGAGGCGCCGGTCCTCGACGGCCGCCGCCTGGGCCGCCGCCTCCTCGGCCGCCGCGCCCTCGAGCGGGTACATCAGCCGAGCTGGCGGTCGAGGTTCACGGCCGCGCTGATCAGCGCCAGGTGCGTGAATGCCTGCGGGAAGTTGCCGAGCTGCTCGCCGGTCGGCCCGATCTCCTCCGAGTACAGGCCGACGTGGTTGGCGTAGGTCTGCATCTTCTCGAAGGCCAGGCGTGCCTCGTTGAGCCGGCCGGCACGCGCCAGGGCCTCGACGTACCAGAACGAGCAGATCGAGAAGGTCCCCTCCTCGCCCCGCAGACCGTCGGGCGAGGCCTCGACGTTGTAGCGGTAGACGAGCGAGTCGGACACCAGCTCGTCGTCGATCGCGTCCAGCGTCGACAGCCAGCGGGGGTCGGTCGGCGCGATGAACTTGGCCAGCGGCATCATCATCACCGAGGCGTCGAGCACGTCGGTGTCGTAGTGCTGCACGAAGGCGTGGCGCTCCTCGTGCCACCCGCGGGACATGACCTGCTCGTAGATCTGGTCACGCGCCGCCATCCAGCGCACGATGTCGGCGGGCAGGCCGCGCTGGCGCGCCATGCGCACGGCGCGCTCGATCGCCACCCAGCACATCAGTCGCGAGTAGACGAAGTCCTGGCGACCGCCGCGCGTCTCCCAGATGCCCTCGTCCGCCTGGTCCCAGTTCTCGCACGTCCACTCCACGATGCGGCACAGGTCCTCCCACGCCTCGTGGTAGATCGGGACCCCGTACTTGTTGTAGAGGTAGACCGAGTCGATCAGCTCGCCGTAGATGTCGAGCTGCAGCTGGTCGGCCGCGCCGTTGCCTATCCGAACCGGCGCCGAGCCGCGGTAGCCCTCGAGGTGGTCCAGCTCGATCTCATCGAGCTGCGCGCGGCCGTCGATGCCGTACATGATCTGCAGGGGACCCGCGACGACGTCGCGCTGCTTCCCCTCGCGGAAGCGATCGGTGAGCCAGCCCATGAAGGCCTGTGCCTCGTCGGTGAAACCGAGGCGGAGCAGGGCGTACAGCGAGAACGCGGCGTCGCGGATCCACGTGTAGCGGTAGTCCCAGTTGCGCGGCCCGCCGAGCTGCTCGGGGAGGCTGGTCGTCGGGGACGCCACGATCGCGCCCGTGGGGTTGTAGGTGAGCAGCTTGAGCGTCAGAGCCGAGCGGTTGACCATCTCGCGCCAGCGCCCGCGATAGCGGGACTGGCTGAGCCACTTGCGCCAGTACGCGACGGTGCCGTCGAACATCTCGCGCGTCTCATCGTGGTGGTGGTGGCGCGGGACGAAGTCGTTGGGCACCCGCTCGAGCAGGAACGTGGCGGACTCGTTCTCGTTGAGCGAGAAGGTGGCCGACACGCCGTTCTGCGCGACGACCTTCAGGGGGACGGTCGACTCCAGCCCCATCGTGAGGTCGCGCGAGCGGAAGATCGCACCGTGCTCGTGCAGGCTGACCTCGTGGTCGTCGCGGGCGTAGTTGAAGCGCGGCTCCATGTGCATGTGGAAGCGCATGGGTCCGCGCACGCTCACGACGCGCCGGACGATCCGCTGCCGGTGGGCCCCGTCGAGGTGCTCGCCGACCGGCATGAAGTCCTGGACCTCGCCGACGCCGTCACGGGTCAGGAACCGGGTGATGAGGACGTTGGTGTCGGGGAAGTACAGCTGCTTCGACGTGTAGTCGGCGTGCTGCGGCGACACGCGCCAGTGGCCGCCCTTCTTCTTGTCGAGGATCGCCCCGAACACGCTCGGCGAGTCGAAGCGTGGGCAGCAGTACCAGTCGATGGTCCCGTCCGTGCCGACGAGCGCGACCGAGTGCAGGTCCCCGATCAATCCGTGTTCGGCGATCGGCAGGTAGTCGTCCATCCCGGCCATGTGTCTCGCGGGCAACCCTAACCGTTACCGCCGTCCTGCCTGGGTCGCTGGGGCCGGCTGAGCGCTACGCGGCGACCCGAGTGGGCGCCGGCGCTTCGCGCTGGCGCTGGCGCTCCGGGGTGATGCGCACGACGTTCCAGGCCAGGCCCATCCGCTCGAGCAGCCCGATCAGCGCGCCCGACGGGTCGAGCTCCCAGCGCCGCAGCCCCTGCCGGGCCGCGCGGGGGAACGCGTGGTGGTTGTGATGCCAGGACTCGCCCAGGGACGGGAGGGCGAGCCAGAACACGTTCGTCGAGCGGTCGTCGGTGGCGAAGCGCCGCCGGCCGAAGAAATGGCAGACCGAGTTGATGCTCCAGGTGATGTGGTGCAGCAGGAAGATGCGCACGAAGCCGCCCCAGAGCAGGGCCGTGAGCGCGGCGGTGAGCGTCCCGCCGATCAGGTAGCC
>DASYIJ010000319.1:0-8291 GCA_035997675.1 Solirubrobacteraceae bacterium | reverse complement strand
CTCGCGCTCGAGCCGATCGCGGCCGATCGCCTCGACGAGGCGCTCCAGCGCGGGGCGCTCGCCGACCTCGATCATCAGTCGCCAGTCGTCGGACATCGGCGGGGATCGTCGCACACGGGCCCGAGCGGCCGCCCGCCCGCGAGCGGTTCGGTCTGGGCCGGACACGCTCCGCCCCGCCCGGCCGGCGCCCGCCGCCCCGCGCCGCGCTCGCGCCCGCCGCCCGCGCTCGCGCCCGCCGCCCCGCTCGCGCCCGCCGGCCCCGCCCGCGCCGCCGACCCGCCTGAACCCCTGACCCCGCCATAAGGGGGGCAAATCCTTCAATCGGGGGCGCGCTGGTCGATTTGGGTCCCCATGGGGTACCGAATCGACCACTCGGCACAGTCAGCGTCGGAGCGAGCGTCGACCCAGACGCGAATGGCGCCGGTTGTGACGGGACGGCGCCGCGGGTGTTCCAACCGGCACGCGCGATGCCGCACCCGGACCCGCCACCCGTACGGTGCAAACCGTGCCAGCACTCGTCGCGATCTCGCTTCTCCTCGGTGCGCTGTTCACGGCACCGCCGGCGCACGCCGCGACCTGGCGCTGGCCGCTGCGCGGCCCCATACAGCGGGCCTTCGGCTACAACCCCACAGCCCCATTCGCGCGCGGACAGCATCGCGGCATCACGATCGCCGCCACCGCCGGGACCCCGGTCAGCGCCGCCTGTGCCGGCCGTGTGAGCTTCGCCGGCGCGGTGCCCGGCGGCCGCGGGGCCGGCGTCACGGTCATCTGCGGCGCCCTGACCGCGACCTACCTCCGGCTCGACTCGGTCGCGGTGCGCCGCGGGGATCGGGTCGGCGTCGGCCATCGGCTCGGCCAGCTCGGCCGGCGCGGGCTGCACCTCGGCGCCCGCCAAACCGGGCGCCGATGGGGCTACGTGGATCCGGTCTCGCTGTTCGAGGGCGATCCGGGCGCTCGACCGGTTCCGCTCGGCCCCGCGCCGCGCCGGCGGTTGGGCCCGCCGCGGATCATCCCGGGCCCGCGGCCGCGGGCGGCGCCGCTCCCGGTCCCGTTCCGGTGGCCCGCTCCCGTCGCCGCTCCCGCCGCCGCGGCGACGGCGCAACCCGCCGTCCCGGTCGTCGCCTGGGTGGGCCTGGTGCTGCTCGCGGCCGCGCTGCCCGCATTGGGGATCGGACGCGCCCGGCGCCGCCGGCGCCGGGACGAGGCCGCGAACCGCCGCCGCTACGCGCCGGCAGACGCGGCGTAGCGCTTGGCCTCCTCGGCCAGCGCGATCCAGTCGCCGTCGCCGGGGGCGATGACGGCCCAGTCCTTCATCGGCCGGCCCCGGCCCGAGGGGTCGAACGGGCTCGCCGAATCCGCGGCCACAAGCTCGTCGACGCGCTCGCGGCCGATCTTGACGACCAGGCTCTGATCGCGGCTGCCGGCGAACAGCTTGCTCCCGAGCTTGAGCGACGGCATGCCCATCATCTTCGTCTCGACCACCGCCGCGTCGGCGGTGAGCTCGTGTACGACCGCGGCGTAGCTCACGTCGGCCACCGAGCTGAGCCTATCCTTCTCCGCTCGTGTCCTTCTACGTCACCACGCCCATCTACTACGTCAACGCCGAGCCTCACCTCGGCCACGCGTACACGTCGATCGCCGCCGACATCCTCGCGCGCCACCACCGCCAGCGCGGCGAGGACGTGTTCTTCCTCACCGGCACCGACGAGCACGGCGAGCCCGTCGCCCTGGCCGCCGAGAAGGAGGGCGTCACCCCGCGCGAGCTCGGCGACCGCTACGCGCCGCGCTTCCGCGATCTGCTGGCGAGCCTGAACGCCACCAACGACTTCTTCATCCGGACCACCGATCCCGAGCACGAGGCCGCCGTCCAGGACATCCTCCAGCGGGTGCACGACAACGGCTATGTCCACAAGGGGACCTACGAGGGCTGGTACTGCCCGCGGTGCGCCGACTTCAAGACCGAGTCGGAGATCGGGCCCGACAACACGTGCCTCATCCACTTCATCCCGCTCATCCGCGAGCGCGAGGAGAACTGGTTCTTTGAGCTCTCGCGCTTTCAGGAGCAGCTCGAGCGGCTGTATGCCGAGCGCGACGATTTCGTGCTGCCGCGCAGCCGTGCCAACGAGGCGCAGTCGTTCATCGCCCAGGGCCTTCAGGACGTCTCGCTCACCCGCGCGAACCTCAAGTGGGGCGTGCCGGTCCCGTGGGACGAGTCGCAGGTCTTCTACGTGTGGTTCGACGCGCTGCTCAACTACGTCACCGCGCTCACCTATGCCCGCGAGGGCGAGGACCTGACGAACACGTTCTGGCCGGCGGACTTCCACCTCATCGGCAAGGACATCCTTAAGTTCCACTGCGTGTACTGGCCGGCGCTGCTCCTGGCGGCCGGTTACGAGCTGCCGGAGCACCTCTTCGTCCACGGCTTCCTGCTGCTGGAGGACCAGAAGCAGAAGCAGGTCAAGATGTCGAAGTCCCTGGGCAACGTGATCGACCCGTTCACGGTCATCGAGGAATTCGGAGCGGACGCGCTGCGCTTCTACTGCTTCCGCGAGGTTCCCTTCGGGCAGGACGGCGCGGTGTCCCCGGCCGGTTTCGAGACCCGGTACGAGACCGAGCTGGCGAACGACTTCGGGAACCTCGCCAGCCGGACGCTGGCGATGCTCGAACGCTACCGCGACGGAGTCGTGCCCGAGGCCGAGGCCGATCCGGCGCTGGCGAGCGACTTCGACGGGCTGGCGGCGCGAGTGACGGAGCTGCTGGACAGCGCCGAGCTGACCGCCGCCCTGGAGGAGATCTGGGAGCGGGTGCGCCGGCTCAACCGCTACGTCGAGGAGCGCGCTCCCTGGCAACTCGCGAAGGACCCGGACGCCGCCGGCGAGCTCGACCGGACCCTCTACAGCCTGGCCGAGGCGCTGCGGGTCGTGACCCTGCTGCTGCATCCCTACATCCCGGAGGCGACCGGCAAGCTGCTGGCCGCGCTCGGCCAGACCGAGCTCGAGCTGGCGGGCGCCGAGTTCGGCGCGCGCCCCGGCGGCGCGGCGACGACCGCACTCGAGCCGCTGTTCCCCAAACGGTGATCGACAGCCACACGCATCTCGACCACTGCGAGCCGCCGGACGCCGACCTCGTCGCCGACGCCGAGCGGGTCGGCGTCGCGCGCATGGTCACGATCGGCACCGACGGGGCCTCGTGCCGCGCCGCGCTCGCGGCGGCCGAGGCCTTCCCTCAGGTGTACGCCGCCATCGGCCGCCACCCGCACGAGTCGACCGGATTCGACGACGCTGACCTGGCGGAGCTGCGCGCGCTGGCGGCGCACGACCGCTGCGTCGCGATCGGCGAGACCGGCCTGGACCACTACCGCGACCACGCGCCGCGCACCGACCAGGCGCGCGCCTTCACGGCGCAGATCGGACTGGCGCGGGAGACGGGCAAGCCCCTGGTCATCCACACGCGCGCGGCCGACGACGAGACGCTTGCGCTGCTGCGCGAGCAGGCCGACGGGGTCCGGGTGCTCCTGCACTGCTTCTCGATGCCGGACCGCCTCGACGAGTGCCTCGCCGCGGGCTACTGGATCTCCTTCGCGGGCAACGTCACATACCCGAAGTCCGTCGACCTGGCCCGAGCCGCCACGCGCGTGCCGCTCGACCGGCTCCTGGTCGAGACCGACGCGCCGTACCTGGCGCCCCAGCCCGTGCGCGGCCGGCCGAACGCGCCCGCCAACGTCGTCCACACGGCGCGCTTCATCGCCGAGCAGCGGAGGATGCCCGACGACGAGCTCGAAGCGGCGGTGGACCGCACGGCCGCCGGATTGTTCGGATGGTGAGCGCCCCCACCGATCTCCCGACCCAGGCCAGCCTGCGCCGCCTGCGGCAGTTCGGCGTGCGCCCGAACCGCGAGCTGGGTCAGAACTTCCTCGTCGACTCGAACCTCCTCGACGTGATCGGGCGGCTGGCCGAGCTCGACGAGCGCGACGTGGTCCTGGAGGTGGGGGGTGGCCTGGGCGTGCTGTCGGAGTATCTGGCGCCGCGCGCCGCGTTCCTGCACGTCGTCGAGGTCGATCGCGCGCTGGAGCCCGCGCTGCGCGACGCGCTGGACCCGTTCGCCAACGCCGCGCTGCACCTCGCCGACGCGACGGAGCTGGACCTGCGGGGGCTCGCCCCGGCGCCCACGAAGGTCGTCGCCAACCTGCCCTACGGGATCGCGGCCACGGCGATCCTGCGCACGATCGAGGAGCTGCCGGGCGCCACCCGCTGGGTCGTGATGGCCCAGCGTGAGGTCGGCGAGCGGCTGGCGGCGACTCCGGGCACGCGCGCCTACGGGCTGCCGTCGGTGCTCGCCCAGCTCGCATGCGACGTTCGGGTCGCCCGCTCGGTGTCGCGCAACGTGTTTCGCCCCGTCCCCAACGTGGATTCGGTGTTGGTCGTGCTCGACCGCCGCCGGCCGGCGGCCTCGCCGGACGTGCGCGAGCTCGCGCGCGCCGCGTTCGCGCACCGGCGCAAGGCGCTCGCGGGCTCGCTGGCCCTGGCGCCCGGTGCGCCCGATGGCGTGCGCGAGCGCGCTCGCGCCGCGCTCGAGGAGATCGGCCTGCCGGCGGACGCGCGAGCCGAGCGCCTCGCGCCGGAGCAGTTCGAGGCGCTCGCGCGGGCAGTGGCATGAGGAGCGTCGCGCCCGGCAAGGTCAACCTCTGCCTGCGCCTCGGCGCAAAGCGGGACGACGGCCTGCACGAGCTCGTCTCGGCCGTGCAGGCCGTGTCGCTCGTCGACGAGCTGACGCTCGAGCCGGGCGACGGCCCGGAGGACGAGGTCGTCTGCCCGGAGGTCGAGGGCGAGAACCTCGCGGCGAGTGCGCTGGCGGCCTACCGCAAGGTGAGCCATTGGGACGCGCCTCCCCAGCGCCTCACGATCACCAAGCGGGTGCCGATCGGCGGCGGCATGGGCGGCGGCTCGAGCGACGCCGCGGCCGCGCTGCGCCTCGCCGCGGCGGCCGCGGGGCGCGCCGACGACCCGCTGCTCGCGCGGCTGGCGGCGACCCTCGGCGCCGACGTCCCGGCTCTGCTGCGGCCCGGCCTGAAGCTCGTGACCGGCGCCGGCGAGCACGTGCGCGGAATGCACGACATCGAGCGCTTCTGGCTGATCGTGCTGCCGCTGCGCGAGCGCCTCTCCACCGCCGACGTGTTCGCCGAGGCCGACCGCCTCGGGCTGTTGCGCCCGGCGAGCGAGCTCGAGGCCGCCGAGCGCGAACTGGAGGATGCGCTCGGCCATGGCGGGACGCTTCCGCTCGAGGTCCTGGGCAACGACCTCGAACCCGCGGCGCGCTCGCTGTGCCCCGCGATCGACGACGCCCTCGGCGCCCTGCGGGCGGCCGGCGCGGAGGCCGCGATGGTGAGCGGCTCGGGACCGACGACGTTCGGGGTGTTCCGCACGTGGAGCGAGGGCGTGGCGGGAGCCGCCGCCGAGCTCGCGCTCGATGGGCGCTTCGCCGACGCGGTCGTGGCGTACCCCTTCGCCAAGGCGTGACGCCCGTGCGTGCCCGCGTCACCTCGGGCGAGCTGGGGCGCGGCTTCGCCACGCTCGTCGCCGTGGCGCTCGTGGGCGCCCTCACCTTCGCGGTGATGGCGACGCTCGTCGACAACGGGGTGCGGCTCTCGCTCGACCGGACCGCCTTCGACGTCGCGCACGACCTGCGCACCGGCGCTATGACCACGACGGCGAAGGTGGTGACGGCCCTGGGGTCGACCCCGGCGATAACCATCCTCGTGCTGGCCACCCTCGCATTCCTCGCCCACCGCCGCCGCTGGCTCGAGTTCGTCCCGCTCGCCGCCGGCGCGGTGCTCACGAACATCGGCTTCACGTGGGTGAAGCAGCTCGAGGCCCGGCCGCGCCCGTCGGGCGGGCTCATCAACGCCGGCGGGTTTGCCTTCCCGTCCGGCCACGCCGCGAATTCCGTCGCCTACGTGGCCGTCGCCGTGGCGCTCGTGCATGCGGTCCCGCGCCTGCCCGGCCGCGCCGGGATCATCGTCGCCGCGATCGCTCTCGCCGCCGCGATCGGCCTGTCGCGCGTGTACCTGCGCGTCCATTACCTGTCGGACGTAATCGGTGGCTGGGGCCTCGGCGCGGCGCTGTTCTCGGTGTGCGGCTGCCTGGTGCTGCTCGTCGCCGCGGTCCGTCACAATGGTCGCGCCGCATGAGCAACACCTCGATCACCTATTTCGTCGGTGCCTGCGCCGGCGTGTTCTCGTTCACCGCGTACGTCGCGTTCGTCGCCGTGCCGGCGTGGAACGCGTACAGCCGCGTGTGGCAGCGCGTCGCGGCCGTCTTCATGTCGATCTACGTCCTGGCCGCGATGGTCGGGGTCGGGATCCTGGTCGGCGCCCTGATCACGCTGAACTGGGACCAGGTCGGGTAGCGGCCGGTTCGCCATGCCTGCTCCGGCCCGCCGACTGGGCCCCGTCCCCGATCCGCCCGACGACCGCGACCTGGTCGCGCTGGCGGACATCGCCGCTGCGGTCGCCGCGGGCGAGGGCATCTTCGAGGTCGTCCGCGCCGCCGGCCGCGCCCTCGACGCCTCGCTCGCCATCGTCGACGCCGACGGTGCCGTGCTCGCCGTGACCGCGCGTTCCCCGGCCGAGGAGAACGCGCTGGTGGCGGGGGAAGGCGTCGATGTGCGCGAGCTGAGCGTGGGCGGCGACGTGGTCGGCGAGCTGCGCTCCAGGCCGCACTCCGGTGCGCCGGCCGCCGCGCTGCTCGAGGTGGCGGGCGCGCTTCTGGCGGCGGAGGCGGAGCGGGTGCGCGGGCCCGAGCGCGCGTCGGCGCGGGCCGTCTCCGAGTTCGTCCACACGCTGCTGGAGCGGCGCCTGATCGACCGCGACGAGCTGCTCGCGAGCGCCGCCGGGGTTGGACTGCGACTCGATGGCGGCGGCAGCGTCGTCGTCGCGCACGCCCACCCGCTCGCTCCCAGCGACGAGGACTGGCGCCCGCGCGTGCTCGCCGCCGCCGAGCGCGCCGCGCGGGCTGCCGGAGCGGGCACCGCGGCGGCGATGTCCGAACGCCACGGCGCCCGCGACGGCGAGGTCGTCGTGCTGGTGGCCGAGGCGGACGACGTCGCCGGCCAGCGCGTGGCCGAGCGAGTGCTGCGGGAGTTCGAGGCGAACCTGCACGGCTTCGCGTTCGCGGTCGGCCGCAGCCGCGTGGCCAGCGACCCGCTGGATTTGCACCGCGCCGGCAAGGAGGCACTGCTCGCGGCGAACGTCGCCCTCGCCGACGCCGTGCCGGAGGTGCTCCCGTTCGAGAGCACCGGCGCCTACCGCCTGCTCATCTCCGAGGATCCCGACGAGCTCGAGCGCTTCTACGCCGACACGGTCGAGCCCCTCGTCGCCTACGACGAGCAGTACGAGATCGGGCTCATCAACACGCTCGAGACGTTCCTCGACTGCGACGCCAACGTGGCGCAGAGCGCCCAGCGGCTCTTCACCCACCGTCACACGATCCGCTACCGGCTCGAGCGCGTGCGCGAGCTGACCGGGCACGACGTCGGTTCCACCCATGGCCGCGAGCAGCTGTCCCTCGGGCTGAAGGCGATGCGGGTGCTCGGCATCCCGCCGCGGGTCGGCCCCGCCACCGAGCCCGGGACCGAGGCCGGGCGCGTGCCGAGCCCGCCGAAGGACCGCCCCCGCAGCTAGATCAGTCCGGCAGGCGGACCACCCGCAGGTCGACCCGATCGCCCCGAAACGGCACGCCCTCCCGGCGCAGGCGCCGGCGCTGCTCGGCGCCCTTCGGCAGCGTGCCGTCGGCCCGCACGACGCGGTACCACGGCACGTCGGGGTCATGGCAGGCGGAGAGCACGCTGCCCGCGAAGCGAGGCGCGCCCGGCGACACGTCGCCGTAGGTGCGTACGAATCCCGGGGGAATCGCCCGGATTCGTACGAGCACCCGCTGCGCGCGATCGCCCTCCAGGTCCATGAAGGGGAGGATAGGCTCGCGGCCGTGCCGATCGTCGACCTCTCAGCGCCCATCGAGCCCAGCCCGTCCGAGCTGCCCGACCTGCTGCGGACCGACATCATCTTTACGGACCACGCCCAAGGCGCCCGTGACGTCGAGGCGCTGCTCGGCGTGCCGGCGCGCCTGCTGCGCGACGGCGAGGGCTGGGCGGTCGAGGAGTTCACCCGCTTCGGCACGCACAACTCGACGCACGTGGACGCGCCCTGGCACTACAACTCGACGATCCGCGGAGAGCGGGCGCAGACGATCGACGAGCTGCCGCTCGAGTGGTTCCATGCCCCCGGAGTGGTGCTG
>DASYIJ010000277.1:0-3360 GCA_035997675.1 Solirubrobacteraceae bacterium | reverse complement strand
CGTATCCGTCGGTCAGGCGGATCGCGAACGCGTCGAGAAGCACGTCAACCGTCCTTGGCGGGACGGCGCCGGCTGGCGCCGCCCGCGCGGCGGCCGCAACTGCCGGCGCGCCGCCGACGACGTCAAGGTCGCTGGACATGGCGCCCGCGAGCGCCTCGAGGTACGCCTCGCGGGCTAGTTCGGGGTCGAGTGGGTCGAGGCGTCTCGCCGCGCCCAGAAAGAGGCGGCCGGCTTCGCCGCCGCGCCGCTGCTCCAACGCGATCTGGGCTCGCAAGAGCTCGACCCGGGCGCGCCCGAGCTCGTCGAGCACACTGGCCTCGATGCCTTCCAACAGCCCAAGCCCGGCCTCCAGATCACCGGCATCGCGCTTTGCGCCAGCGGCCGCGAGCAGCCGCTGCGCGCGGTGCGTGGGCTCGGGTGTGAGCGCGGCCGCCCGCTCGAGGAAGGCAGCGACAGCCGCCAATCCGCCGCGTGCCTGCGCCCGCCCAGCGGAACGCTCGAGCTCTGCCGCGACGTCCTCGTCGGGCGTGGCTGTGGCCTGCGCGCGGTGCCAGGAGCGGCGATCCGGGTCGACGTCTGGGTCGGTCGCTTCCGCGAGGGCGCGGTGTACCTCGCGTCGCTCATTGCGCCCCGCGGCTCCGTAGACGGCCGAGCGAATCAGTGGATGACGGAACGCCACCCGGGGGGAGATCGCCAACAAGTCTTCCGCTTCGACAATGCCCGCAGCTGACTCGCGAATTCCGAGCCGCCGAGCCGCCCCCCACACGAGCGCCGGATCGCCCACCGGGTCGGCGGCCGCCACGAGCAACAAACGCCGGGCATCGTATGGAAGCGTGGCGAGGCGTCGGGTGAAGCTCTCCTCGATGCTGGCGGACATGGGCACGACCGGGGGCAAGCCAAACCCGCCTGCCAGCTGCGCCGGGGTCAACCCTCTGGGCAGCTCCAGCAGAGCGAGCGGGTTCCCGCGTGTCTCGACGACGATCCGGTCGAGCACGCGCGCGTCCAGCCGAGCCGGCAAGACGGACTCCAACAGCGCGCGCGCATCTCGATGCCCCAGGGGCTCGACACGGAGCTCCGGCAACCCGGCGAGTGCGTCGCCCGGCGCTCGTGTCGCGAACACGAGCGCGATCTTCTCCGCCAAGAGGCGGCGGGCCACGAACGCAAGCACTTGCGCCGAAGCACGGTCCAACCACTGCGCGTCATCGACGACACATACGAGTGGCTGATCCTCGGCAGCCTCGGCCAGGAGGCCGAGGACCGCCAGTCCGACCAGGAACCGATTCGGCGTGGGCCCAGTGCTGAGTCCGAAAGCGACGCCAAGCGCGTCGTGCTGGGGCTGCGGGAGGCGCTCCATGAGCTCGAAGAACGGGGAACACAGCTGCTGAACCACCGCGAACGGGAGCTCCATCTCCGCCTCGACCCCGAAGGTCCGGGCGATCCGAAATCCCCGTCCCGCCTCGACCGCGTACTCGAGCAGCGCGGTCTTTCCGACACCGGGCTCTCCATGCACCACCAAAACCCCGCCGTGCCCGCTGGTCGCGGCCTCCAGCAGCCGGCCGAGCGCCTCGCGCTCACGCTCCCGACCGAGCAACTGCCCGCCCGGCAACCGGACCGGTGAGGGCGCTCCGCTCATCTCGGTCCTAAGCATGACTGACGACGACAATGGGGTCGCGGACTAAGGAATCCCGGGATTCGATCGCCTGGCAGCGGCGCCACGATGCGCGCAGTGGAGACAACCCAACCGAACGGAGATCCTCCGTGAGCACGGAGCAGCGAGAGAACCTCGACGCAATCCTCCGACAGTCAGCCTTCCCCGCCGGGAGCGACGTCAACGAGCAACGGCGACTGCTGCGAGAGTTGCTATCGGCGCAGCCGCTGCCCGCCGACGTGACCGTGACCGCAGCTGCACTGGGCGGCGTCCCGACCGCCGAGATCACAGTCGAGGGAATCGAAGCGCGCCACGTTGTTCTTTACTTCCACGCCGGCGTGTACGTGATGGGGGACGCCGCGCTCGCAGCTGACCTGGCCTCGCAGGTCGGCCGGCGGACGCACGCCAAGGTCATCTCCGTCGACTACCGGCTGGCCCCCGAGCACCCGTATCCGGCAGCGGTTGACGACGCTCTCGCGTCCTATGAGGCCCTCCTGCACAACGACATCGCCCCTTCGGACATCGCCTTCGCGGGCGAGTCCGCCGGCGGCGGGCTCGCCATCGCCACCCTGGTCAATGCGCGAGATCACGGGCTCCCCCTGCCCGCCGCCGCCTTCGTCATGTCACCGTATGCCGACCTCACCCTGGCCGGGACGACCATGGAAACCAGGCGGGAGGTCGACCCGCTGCTCAGCCGAGAAGCCCTCCAACCCCGAGTCACCGACTACACGTCGGGACAAGACGCCGCTCTGGGCCTCATCAGCCCGATATTCGCCGAACTGTCCGGCCTGCCGCCCCTGATCATCCAGGCCGGAAGTCACGAGGTTCTCCTCGACGACGCCGTCCGCCTCGCGCGACAAGCCATCACCGCGGACGTCGAGGTCACGCTCGACGTCACGCCTCGGGTGCCTCACGTCTTCCAGGCCTATTACCCGATCCTTGACGAAGGGGCCGCGGCGCTTGACAGAGCCGGACAGTCCCTGTCGGCGCATCTCGCCGGCGCAGAACGCGTCACCGGATAACGACCGGCAGAACCGCTGCCCTCGTGCCCACGGTCGCGACCCTTTGAACCAACACCCCCAACGGAATCGAGCGATTCGATGAGCGAGATGCAAGGCAAGCAGCGAAGTGCGGTTGTGTTCGGAGCGCGCAACTTGGGTCGCGCGGTCATCGAGCTGCTGGTGAGCGACGGCTGGGCGGTGACGGGGGTCGCGCGGTCGCGGAGCACGCTGGACGGCGTCAGCGCGTCCGGCGCGCTCGCGCTCAAGGCCGACGTGACGGACCCCGCGAGCGTGTACGACGTGCTGGAGCAGGCGGCCGCGGCTCAAGGCGGAGTCGAGTTCGTGCTGAACGCCGCCGCCGCATACGGCGGCGAGCGCACCGGTCCCTTCGGCGGCGGCCCGATTGCCGAGGCCGACCTCGACGGCTTTGACTCGTGGGCAGCGGCTCCGGCCCGCTCCGCCTTCTCGTTTCTGTCCGCCAGTGGACGATTCGCGATGGCGCAGGGCCGGGCAGCGACTCTCGTGCAGGTCGCCGGCGGCTCGACACGGCGCGCGATGCCGGGCCGCGGTCTGTGGGCGGCGGGATCGTTCGGCGTGCGAGCGATCACCAACGCGGCCGCGCTCGAGCTGCGCCCCCACGGCATCCAGGTCGCGTTGCTGATCGTCGACGCCGGCATCCAGCCGCTCGACGGGTCCACACGCGCCGGCGTC
>DASYIJ010000235.1:0-1941 GCA_035997675.1 Solirubrobacteraceae bacterium | reverse complement strand
TCCGGCGGAGAGAAGCAGCGCATCGCGATCGCCCGCACGGTCCTGCGCAACCCGCCGGTGCTGGTGCTCGACGAGGCCACCAGCGCGCTGGACAACCAGACGGAGCGGGCCGTGCAGGCCGCGCTGGACGAGCTCGCCGAGGGGCGCACGACGATCGCCATCGCGCACCGCCTGTCGACGATCCGCCACGCCGACCAGATCGTCGTGCTCGACCGCGGCCGCATCGTCGAGCGCGGCACCCACGACGAGCTGCTCGCCCGCAACGGCCGCTACGCCGAGCTGGCCGCGCGCGAGGGGATGCACGTCGGCCCCGAGCCCACCGACGAGCTCGCGCTCGCCTGACTCAGCGCCACGGCAGCCGCGACCGGGGCTTGCGGCGCGGCAGCCGCAGGCGCCGCGCCGGCTTGGCGCGCGCCCGCTGCGCGGCCACGCCGCCACCGATGCCGAGGCCGAGCAGCGCCAGGCCCGCGGCGATCAGCCCCGGCCGATCGCGCAGGCGGCCGAACTCCTGCCGTACGGCCGGCCACACCAGCTCGTCGACCACCTCGGTGGCCTGCTCGGGCGTCGCCGCCCGGTGCTCGACGGGGATCGGCTCGGAGAAGGCCACCTGGACACGCTTGGGCTTGGGCACGGGACCGAGGAACAGGTGGTCGGTCCCGGTGATCGCCGCGGGCACGAGCGGCGCGCCGGTCTCGAGCGCGAGCCGCGCGGCGCCGCGCTTGGGTTCGCCCAGCTCGCCTGGCTCGCGGATGCGCGTGCCCTCGGGAAACAGCGCCAGCAGCCCGCCCTGGCGCAGGATCTCCCGCGCCGTCTCCAGGGCCTCGGCGTCCGATTCGCCCCGGCGCACGGGGAAGGCGCCCAGCCGCACGAGCAGGCGGCCCCACGGGCCTTCGAAGAGCTCCCGCTTGCCCATGTAGCGCACGTGCCGCCGGGTGGCGGCCGCGACGAAGAACGCGTCCCAGAACGACTTGTGGTTGGGCACCACGAGGGCGGCCCCCTCCGCCGGGAGGTGCTCGGCGCCGCTGATGCGCAGGCGGAACCAGATCCGCATGAACGGGACCACGAGCCCGCGCACGAATGCGTACAGCGGCCGCGAGACCCCCTTCTCGCGGGCCAGCCGGTGAGCCTGCTCGCCGGTCACCGTCTCATCCTCCCTGGTTCGCCGGACCTCCGTCCAAACTCAGCGTCCAGGTCTGGCCGACCATCTTCGGCCCGAAGTCCGCGTGGGGCTCCGTGTCGGCCAATGCGAAGCCGGCGCGCGTGTAGATGCGGCGGGCGTCGCGCAGGGCATCCTGGGTCCACAGCGTCAGACGCGAATACCCGGCGTCGCGGGCAAAGCGCAACACCGCCTCGACCAGGCTGGTCCCGACGCCCAACCCGCGCGCCGACGGCTCGACCAGCAGCAGCCGGAGCTGCGCCACGTCGTCGTCGCGGCGCACGCAGAGCACGGAGCCGACGGGGACGCCGTCCACCTCGGCGATCCAGGCCCGGTCGTACCGCGGGTCCCGGTGCTCGGCGAAGTCGGCGACGATCCGCGCGACCAGAGCCTCGAAGCGCACGTCCCAGCCGTACTCCCGCTCATAGACGGCGCCGTGGCGCTCGACGATCCAGCCCAGCTCGCCCGGGCCGGGGTCCCGGAGGATGACCGCCCGCCGCGACGGGTCCTCGCGCAGCGCCGTGCGGATCGTCCCCATCGCGGCCAGCAGCCGGCCCTGCTCGGCGTCCGGAAGGGTCGACAGCAGAGCGCCGACCTCGTCGGCGGAGCGGCGGTCCAGGGTGCCCGAGACCGACCGGCCGCGCGGGGTCAGCCGTACGACACGGCGACGGGCGTCCTCGTCGGAGGCGTCGCGGCGCAGCAACCCCTTGGCCTCGAACCGGGCGAGGATGCGGCTCAGGTAGCCGGCGTCGATGGCGACGGCGTCGCGCAGCGCGCCCACGTCG
>DASYIJ010000239.1:0-5035 GCA_035997675.1 Solirubrobacteraceae bacterium | reverse complement strand
CCGGGCGGCGAGCCCGTGTACGAGTGGATCGACGTGCGGGAGATCATGTGGTCCGCCGACGCGCCGGCGGACGACGGCCCGGCGTGAGCCGGACGCCGGCCGGACAGGTGGACGAGCGCGCGCTCCGTGCGCTCGTCCCGCTGGTCCTCGCCGGCCTGGTCCGTCGCGGCGAGGACTTCGACGCCGCCGAGGACGCGCTGCAGGAGGCGCTCATCGAGGCGCTGCGCGTGTGGCCCGAGCACCCCCCGCGCGATCCGCGCGCGTGGCTGGCGACGGTCGCGACGCGGCGGCTCGTCGACGCCCGCCGCAGCGAGGTCGCTCGCCACCGCCGCGAGGAGGTCACGCACGCCGAGCCACCGCCCGGCCCGATCGAGGAGCGGGACGACACCCTCTTCCTGCTCTTCTGCTGCTGCCACCCGGACCTCGCGCCCGCATCCCAGGTCGCGTTAACCCTGCGTGCGGTCGGCGGTCTCACCACGCGTGAGATCGCGGACGCCTTCTTCGTGCCGGAGGCGACGATGGCCCAGCGGATCAGCCGGGCCAAGCGCACCCTGCGCGGCCGCCGCCTGGACCTGCCCGGCGACCTCGCCGTCGTCCTGCGCGTCCTCTACCTCATCTACACGGCCGGCCACGCGGGCCGGGTGGACCTCGCGGCCGAGGCGATCCGCCTCGCCCGCGGGCTGACCCTGGCGACGGAGGAGCCCGAGGCGCGCGGGCTACTCGCGCTGATGCTCCTGAACCACGCCCGCCTCCCCGCGCGGCTGGACGCCGAGGGCCGGATCGTCACGCTCGACCGGCAGGACCGCGGCCGCTGGGACACCCGCGAGATCGCCGAGGGGGTGCGCGTGCTGCAGTCGGCGCTCGCGCGCGAGCGGCCGGGTCGCTACCAGATCGAGGCGGCCATCGCCGCGCTGCACGACGACGCGGCGAGCGCCGACGAGACCGACTGGGCGCAGATCCTCGCCTGGTACGACGATCTGATCGCCCTCACCGATGACCCCGTGCAGCAGGACCCCGCCGCCGTGCTGGGGCGCGCGGTCGCGGTCGGCCACGTGCTCGGCGCCGCCGCCGCGCTGCGCGAGACCGATCGGCTGCGCGACGTGCTCGGCGACCGCCACCGCTGGCACGCCGTCCGCGGTCACCTGCACGAGCTCGGCGGCGATCTGCCCGCCGCGGGCGCGGCGTACGCCGAGGCGGCGCGGCTGGCCACGGACGTCGCCGAGCGCGACCACCTCGTCCGCCAGGCCGTGCGCGCACGAGCCGCGTCGTCGTCACGGTCGGGCACATGACGATCCGGCGACTGTCCGCAGCGCACCGCGGCGCGTCCCGATACGCCATCTCAACGAAAACAGCCTGCTTTGCAGGCTCTTTGAGCGCGCCCGACAGGATTCGAACCTGTGACCTTCGGTTCCGTAGACCGACGCTCTATCCAGCTGAGCTACGGGCGCAGGGGACGGTCAGTGTAGAGCGCGGGCCGTCAGGGCCGCGGACAGCTCGACGGCTCGCGATGGGTGCGCTTGAAGCGCTGGAAGGCGACCGGCTTGGACGTCATCACGCCGTCCACGCAGGCGTCGAAGAGCCTGCGCCACGACGCCGGGCCGTCCACGTCCTGGTTGGCGAACCACGTCTGCCACGCGTAGCCCTCGCGGTGGGCGCGAGCGACGTTCGCGGGCGTCGAGACCTGGACCAGCGTGCTGCCGAGCATGTAGGTGATCGGGACCTGGAATGCGACGACGCCCGCTCCCGGCGAGCCGCCGGCGAGCAGCCAGTTCGCGTCGCCGTCGACGCCGGGCGCGACCGGCAGGCGCGGCACCAGCGTATGGAACCGGTCCACGGCGGGCTGCTTGAAGGAGACGACGATGAGGTCCCTGCGGTGCACGTTGCGCAGCAGGCGGGCGAGCGCGTCGGCGTTCGTGAGGTACTCCGACACGGCTTCCTGCTTGGTGCGGCCCTTGATCTCGACGTTGGTCGGCGTGTGCGGGAACGCCTTCAGCACCGCCTTGAGCGTGGTGACCCGAAAGTCCGACGCGCTGAAGCCACGCGGTGGCGGCTTGCGGCCGGTCGCCACGCCGCGGAACGGATACGCGCTCGCGGGCTTGCCGTGCCGGTAGTGGTCGCTTCCCGTCGGGGTGAACCAGTACGCGCCGTCGAGCTTCTGCATCTGGCTCAAGGTCTTCGAAGCGATCGTCCCGTGGCCGTTGGTGATGCGGTCCACCGTCGTGTCGTGCATGACGACGACCTGGCCGTCCTTCGTCACCCCGACGTCCAGCTCGAGCATGTTCGCGCCGGCAGCCAGCGCCTTGCGGAACGCGTACAACGTGTTCGAGGGGAACTCGTCCTCGCCGCCCTGGTGAGCGATGTTCCACGTTGGCACCTGGCGCCAGAGGTTGCGCGCGGCATGCGCGGGCGCCGCGGCGAGGCCCACGACGAAGAGGGCGAGGACGGCGGGCAGGACGGCGATCCGTCGGGGCATGGGCAGCTTCCTGGGGTCGGGACGCTTGACGGTGGAAGTGAAGCGGGCTCGGGGGGACGGTATCCGACCTGCGATGAGTTTCCGCGACGCAGCGGGTCTGATCCTATGACCGGTAGCGTCCGACCGACCGTGACGAGCGCACCGGAAATCGAAACAGGAGGCGATCGATGCCTGAGCAAGCGATAGGCACACGCGAGGATTGGCAGGCGGCCCGGGACGCGCTGGCGAAGCTCGAGGCCGAGCAGGCGGAGCGCAACCAGGAGATCAAGAGGAAGCGGCGCGAGCTCCCGTGGGTGCCAGTCGAGAAGGAGTACGAGTTCGACACCGAGGACGGCAAGAAGACCCTCGCCGAGCTCTTCGACGGCCGCTCACAGCTCCTCGCCTACAACATCATGTTCGGCCCCGACTACGAACTCGGCGCCTGCCCGGGGTGCACCAACCTCGGGGACGGCCTCGACGGCGGGCTCGTCCACCTCAACCACCGCGACGTGACACTGATCTGCTTCTCGAGGGCGCCGATCGACCGGCTGGTCGCCTACAAGCAGCGGATGGGCTGGCAGTTCCCCTATGTCTCGACCTACAACACGGACTTCCCGTTCGACTTCGGCCTTGCGATGACCGAGGAGCAGGCTCAGGAGATCCCCCAGGTGAAGGAGATGATCGACGATCCGCCCGACTGGCTTCAGGAGTGGTCGAAGCAGACCGGGGCCGAGCTCAAGGACGGCCTGCGCGAAGGCCCGGGCTGGATCGCGTTCGCGCGCGAGAACGGGACCGTCTACCACACCTACACCGTGATGGCGCCCGACCCGTTCGTCGCCCCCTTCTACAACTCCCTGCTCGACCGCACGCCGAAGGCACAGCCCGACGAGCCTCGCGCCTGGCGCAAGGACGAGTACCCGGACTGAAAGGAAAGTCTGCGGGAAGACCGGAGGCTCGCCGGGCTTGAGCGGAGAGGGCGGGATTCGAACCCGCGATGGAGCGTGAACCCCATACTCGCTTAGCAGGCGAGTGCCTTCAGCCACTCGGCCACCTCTCCGGGGTTCGCGGCCAGTGTACCGGCGGGCCCCGGGACAACTCGGCCACGGTGGGCCGTCCCGCTGATTACGCTTGACTCGATCCGGAGGGGTGGCAGAGCGGTTGAATGCGGCGGTCTTGAAAACCGCTAGGGGCCGTCGAGGTCCCTCGGGGGTTCGAATCCCTCCCCCTCCGCTGCGAGCAAGCCGGCATGACGCGCCGGCTCCGATCGGCGCCGGTTGACGCGCCGCACCCGAGTGGAGATGCTGGTGGAGCTCGCCGCTTCGAGTGCTGCCAACCGTATGACCACGGACACTTCCTCCGACACAAGTCGTGACGAGCTGGTCGCCCGGCTCTTCGGGAGCGCGCTCGGGGCCCTGGATCTCCTCTGCGTCTATCTCGGGGACCGGCTCGGGATGTACCGGGCGCTCGCGGACGAGGGCCCGTCGACCTCCGCCGAGCTGGCGAGCGCCGCCGGCGTGAACGAGCGATACGCGCGCGAGTGGCTCGAGCAGCAGGCCATGGCCGGCATCCTCGAGGCGGTGGACCCCGGCGCCTCGGACACCGAACGCCGCTACGCCCTGCCCGCCGGTCACGAGGAGGTCCTGCTCGAGGCGGGCAGTCTCAACCACATGGCCCCCATGGCCCAGCTCGTCGTCGCATGCGCCCTGCCGATCCACACCGTCGTCGAGGCGTTCCGGACGGGCGAGGGCGTCGCCTACGCCGACTACGGCGCCGACCTTCACGAGGGCCAGGCGCGCTTCACGCAGCCGATGTTCGACCGCCTCCTCGCGAGCGACTGGTTTCCCGCGGTGAGCGCCATCGACGATCGCCTCACTGCCGATCCCCCGGCGCGCATCGCCGACGTCGCCTGTGGGCTCGGCCGGTCGAGCATCGCGATCGCGCGCGGCTACCCCAAGGTCACGGTCGACGGGATCGACCTCGACGAGGCTTCGATCGCGCGCGCTGAGGAGCTCCTCGCCAGAAGTGGCGTCGAGGACCGCGTGGCGTTCCATTGCCGAGACGCGGCGGATCCTGAGCTGGCCGGCCGCTACGACCTGGTGACGATCTTCGAGGCGCTGCACGACATGTCCTACCCGGTCGAGGCGCTGCGGGCCGCGCGAGAGCTGCTCGCGGACGGCGGTCTCGTGCTCGTCGCCGACGAGCGGACGGCCGACCGCTTCGCGCTGGACGCCGGAGATGTCGAGCGCCTCGAGTACGGGTTCAGCGTGCTGCACTGCCTCCCCGTCGGGATGGTCGGCGAGGACGCCGCGGGGACGGGCACCGTCATGCGCAGCGACACCGTACGAGACTACGCGGAGCGGGCCGGCTTCGCGGGCTTCGAGGTCGCGCCGATCGACAACGACTTCTGGCGCTTCTACCTGCTCACCGAGTAGCCGAGGTGCCTCGCGCGGCCCGCCGCGAGTCACCGATGAGTTGCGGGCCTTCGCCCGGTCTCAACCTTCGAGCCAACTGATCCCAAACCCGGGAGGAGCCGAGCATGTTCGAGAACACCAAGGCGTTCAGCGGTTTCGCGGTGGACGACGT
>DASYIJ010000238.1:0-6035 GCA_035997675.1 Solirubrobacteraceae bacterium | reverse complement strand
CGTAGCCGAGTCCGAGTCAACGGACCGTCGACCCCGCTCCGGTGTCGTTGAGGAACTACTAAAGGATGATCCATCGCCTCGCTATCGGATCCGCTGGGACGACGGCCACGAGAGCATTTACACGCCCGCTAGCGGCGCTCTCCGGGCCGAGCAACGCCCCAAGAGGAAACGGCAAGCAGTACCGCGGAACCGCTAACCCAACGTGTGATGCGACGGTGCACCGCACCCCGGGAAGAGATCCAGTTTGAACCGTCGCGGCCGACTCCGCGATCGGGGGCCGCGCACGACGAAGCCGACCGGACGGACCTGCCTGTTGGCGTGCGAGGCTGCCGCTGGGCGGTGGAGGGACCGGCGGGGAGCGGGTGGCCTGCTCCGGGTGCGGCTCGAGGGCCTGCTGGCAGGCGGCTGTGCCGTCTCGGTCAATGACTCCGCCGCGGGCAAGCTCGCGGGGAGCCGGGCCCGGCCGGTGGCGAGGAAGAGCCGATGCCCGCGCCGTGGGACGAGCCATACACTAGACGCGTGGCAATCGGCATCGCGGGCCCACCGGGCTCCACAATTGACGCGCCGCGCGAGCGTCAGCAAGTTAGGGTCGACGAGCGCGAGTGACTAGGCAACCTGAAGCTGAAAGAGTAGCTTCGATGCCCGCGCCTGGCCTGCCGAGGGCGGCACGTGCCTATGGGCTCCACCACAACGACCGAGGCACCGCATGAATCGGCTTGGCTTGCTGCGCCGATGTCAGCCCGCGCGGACAAGGGCGCCCGTCCGATGACGTCGGGCCACGGATCGATGGGCTCGCCGGCCGCCCCCGCGCCTCGACATTCCCGCGCGCCCGGTGCGGAAGCGCACGCCGGTGCCCGGGACATGCGTGTCGGTGTGGTCTCCACCTATCCGCCGCGCGCGTGCGGCATCGGGACGTTCTCTCGGGATCTGCGTGAGGCGCTGCTCATGGCCGACGGGGTCTCCGCCGTAGATCTCGCGGCCATCGTGCGCGAGGACGATGTCGAACAGGCCGCGGAGGTCGTCGCCCGGATCCACCAGGATCAGCGCGGAGACTATGCCGCTGCGGCCCATGTGCTCGAGCGCCGCGACGACGACGTCGTCGTCATCCAGCACGAGTACGGGATCTTCGGCGGACACGAAGGGGCGCACATCCTGTCCCTGGCCGCGGAGTTGCGCCGGCCGATCGTCCTGACGCTGCACACGGTGCTCTCGGCGCCGTCGATCCGCCAGGCCGAGACGCTCCGCGCGCTGTGCGACCTCGCCGCGCTGGTCTGTGTCTTCACGGAGACCGCGCGCCGGATGATCCTCGACGCGCGTCTCGTTTCGCCGGAGCGGGTGCGCGTCGTGCCGCACGGCGGACCGACCGAACTGCTCCATGACCCCGGGGCGACCGGTCGCGCTCCGCGTCCGGCGCACCGCGCCGGCACCCGGCCGTCGAGCACGATCGGGACCGACCGTTGCGTGCTGGCGACCTTCGGACTGATTTCGCCGGGGAAGGGCATCGAGACGGCGATCGAGGCGATGCCGGCGATCGTTGCCCGCCATCCGAAGGCGCTCTATGTCATTGCCGGCCAGACCCACCCCGAGGTGGCCAAGCTGCACGGCGAGGAGTATCGGATCTCGCTGGAGCGCCTGGCCCGGGACCTCGAGCTCGGCGACCACGTCGTCTTCGACGACCGCTTCCTCAACATCGAGGAACTGTCGTCCATGCTCGCGGCGACGACGATCTACGTGACGCCCTACCGGTCGCGAGAGCAGATCGTGTCAGGCGCGCTGACATTCGCGATCGTGGCCGGCTGCCCGACCGTGTCGACCCCGTACTTCTACGCGGAGGACCTGCTGTCATCTGGGGCCGGAGTCCTCGTGCCGTTCGACGATCCCGCGGCGCTCGCCGGCGCGGTGGTCGACCTCCTCGACGACCCCGAGCGACTCGAGCGCACCCGAGACGAGGCGCGCGCGGTCGGGCGCGAGCTCGCCTGGCCGCAGGTCGGCCAGCAGACCGCCGACGTCCTGCGCGAGGCCGTCTCCCTCGGCGCGCGCAGCACGACACGGCACCCGCCGCCCGCGACGCTGCCGCGGGCGCGCGCCTCGCACCTGCTGACGATGGTTGACGACGTGGGCATCGTCCAGCACGCGGACGGCCTCGTCCCGCTGCGCTCGTCGGGCTACTGCACCGACGACATCGCGCGCCTTGCGATCGTCGCCGTCGGGATGGGTCGGACCACCGGCGCCCAGGAGTACCACCGCATGCTCGCCCGGAGCCTGGGATTTCTGCGGCACGCCTGGAGCGCCGACGGGGACGGGATGCACAACTTCATGGCCTACGATCGGCGTTGGCTGGACGAGCCGCACGGCGGCGACCACCTCGGGCGTGCCGCCTGGGCTCTGGGCGAGGTGGTCGCGGCCGAGCCGGTCCGCGCGCTGGGCGAGCCGACCCTCATCCTGCTGCGCGAGATGCTCCCCGCGCTGGCCGCGCAGCGGTCGCCGCGGACGATGGCCTTCGCGGCGCTCGGTCTTGCCCGGGCCGACCCCGAGGTGCTCGGCGACGGCGCGACCGACGTGCTCCGCGACCTGGCCGGACGGCTCGCCGACCAGCAGCGCGCCAACGCGTCGGCCGACTGGTACTGGGCCGAGGACGTCCTCGCTTACGACAACGCACGGTTGCCCCAGGCGCTCATCGCCGCCGGCGCCCGCCTCGCGGACGCAAGCACGCTGGAGGAGGGGCTGCGCGCCCTCGACTGGTACGGGGGCGAGCTTGACATCGACGGGCCGTGGCTGCGACTGGTCGGCCATCGGGGCCGGCGCCGCGGTGAGGCCCGTGCCGGCAGCGGCGACGAGCAGCCGCTCGACGCAGCTGCGCTCGTCGAGGCCGAGGTGGAGGCGTTCCTGGTGACCGGGCAGGACGTGTGCGCCCGCCGGGCGGTGCGCGCGTTCGAGTGGTTCCTCGGCCGCAACCGGCTCGAGCGCTCGGTGTACGACTTCTCCACCGGTGGCTGTCACGACGGCCTGGGCGAGTCGGACGTGAATGGCAACGAAGGGGCCGAGTCGACGCTCGCCTATCTCCAGGCGCTGCTCGTCCTCGACGCCGCCGGCCTCCAAGCGACCCTACCCGAATGAAGCTTGCGCTGCTCGGGCCGATCGCCTGGCGAACGCCACCTCGCCACTACGGGCCGTGGGAGCTCGTCACGGGCCTGCTGGCCGACGGCCTCGCGCAACGCGGGGTCGACGTCACGCTCTTCGCCACGCTGGACTCCGTCACGCTCGCTCGGCTGGACGGGGTCTGCGAGCGACCCTACGAGGAGGACCGCGAGATCGACGGGCGCGTGTGGGAGGCGCTCCACGTCGCACACGCCTTGAGCCGGTCGGCGGAATTCGACCTGATCCACAACCACTTGGACTGGCTGCCGCTCGCGTTCTCCGGTCTCGCCCGGGCGCCGATGGTCACGACCGTCCACGGGTTCTCCTCGCCGCGGATACTGCCCGCCTACCTGCGCTCGGGCAGCGCCTTCGTCTCGATCTCCGACGCCGATCGCGCGCCCCAGCTCGAGTACGTAGCGACGGTCCATCACGGCGTCGACACCACCGCGCTGCCGTTCTCCGCCACCTCCGGCGACGGGCTCGTGTGTTTCGGGCGCATCCACCCCGACAAGGGCACGGCGCAGGCGATCGAGATCGCCCGCCGCGCCGACCGGCCCCTCGTGCTCTGCGGCCCCGTTCAGGACGAGCGCTACTACGCCGAGGAGGTCGAGCCACACGTCGACGGCGATCGCGTGCGCTACCTCGGATCCGTTGGGTGCGTGGAACGGGCCGAGGTCCTGGGCGCGGCCACGTGTCTCCTGCATCCCATCGCGTTTGCCGAGCCATTCGGACTGTCGGTCGTCGAGGCGATGCTCTGCGGGACGCCCGTCGTCGCGTACGACCGCGGCTCGATGCCGGAGCTCGTCGATGACGGCGTCACCGGCGTGCTCGCGCACGGCATCGACTCGGCGGTGAGCGCCGTGACGCGCGCGACGCGCTTCGACCGGGTCGCCTGCCGCCGGAGGGCCGAGCGCCGCTTCTCCGCCGACCGCATGGTCGGCGACTACCTCGAGGTCTACGAACGGGTGCTCCATGACAGATAGCGCGTCGCTGTTCGTCCGCCACCCCGGAAACCCGCTGCTGACCCCGGAGCGCTGGCCGTACTCGATCAACGCCGTCATGAACGCGGGCGCGACGATGGTCGGCGACGAGACGGTACTGCTCTGTCGCGTCGAGGACCGCCGCGGCTTCTCGCACCTGACCTGCGCCCGATCGCAGGACGGCGCGACGAACTGGGTCGTGGACGCCCGGCCCGCGCTGGCGTACGACGGCTCCCGCGCCGAGGAGGAGTGGGGGCTCGAGGATCCACGCATCACGTTCGTCGAGGAGCTCGGCCGGTGGATCATCACCTACACCGCGTTCGGTCGGGAGGGCCCCGGCGTCTCGCTCGCCCAGACCGAGGACTTCAAGTCCTTCGAGCGGCTGGGGATGGTGATGTCCCCCGAGGATAAGAACGCCGTCCTGCTGCCCCGGCGGATCGACGGCGATTGGGTGCTCTTTCACCGCCCGACGTCCGTTCAAGGCGCCGATGTGTGGCTGTCGCGCTCGTCGGATCTCAAGAGCTGGCGATCGCCCGAGCTCGTGCTGAGCCGCCGGGAGGGCGGTTGGTGGGACGCGGCTCGCATCGGGATTGGCCCCCCGCCGCTCGAGACCGAGCACGGCTGGCTCGTCGTCTACCACGGCGTGCGCCAGACCGTCTCCGGGGGCCTGTACCGCGCGGGCCTGGCCCTGCTGGACCTCGACGGGCCGGCCAACGTGCTCCGGCGCTCGGCGGAGTGGATACTCGGACCGGCCGCGGACTACGAAGTCTCGGGCGACGTCCCGAACGTCGTGTTTCCGTGCGGCCTCGTGCACCACCCGGACAACGACAGGCTCTATCTGTACTACGGGGCCGCGGACACGCGCATCGGCCTGGCCACCGCGAGCTGCTCGGACGTGCTCGAGTACCTGCTGGGATGCCCTCCGGGATAAGGGCCGGCCAGACCCCGTTTCTGTTCCCGGGAGAGCGAGACGACGTAGTCGTGAACGCGCTTCGCGTCTTCGTCCGGGCGGGCGCGGCCGAACCATTCGAGCTTGTCGGGGACCATCGCGTCGGCGAGCGTCACTACCCCCCGGCGCTCCCGACGCGCGCAGGCCGCGGACGGCGTGGCCGAGGTAGCGCTGCACCTGGCTGAGGTCGTCGGCTCGGTGTAGGTCTCGCCCGCGAGGACCTTGTCGGCCAGCTCGGTGTCGTGCCGCGAACGGGTTGTAGACCGCCGGTCCCTCCGGCGTCCACACCGCAACGTGCGCCGCGCTTTGCGCGCAGCGTGTAACCCGCCCCGGCTCAGCGACCCCTCCCGAGCACCCCTATGGTGGTTGGGAGGGGTCAGGGCCCGGCACAGGCCGCAACCCCCGTATCCATCGAGGGTCGGGTGTGGAAACTAATCCCCGGCGCGGTGCATACCGCATTCGCTGGCCGTGACTGCTCCGTTTCGGCCAAACTGCAGTCGACGATCCGCCGCGCGCAGGGAAAGGCCCGGCGTGGCTGCTCGGTCCTCGCGGGTTGTGCTCGACGGCGACGACGATGATCTCGACGTTGTGCAGCGCGCAGAGTCATCGAGCTCTACATCACAGACCCAGCGTTCGGACCGACCCGAGGCACGGTCTTGCGCACCGTAGGCACGAACCAGGCCCCGGACGACTGGTAAACGCCCCGCCTCCCACGTCGCGAAGATCGCGCGGCAGGACTCGCCCTTCGGCATGCGCGGCGCGGCGACGCGCTCGATCCCTGCCTGTTTGGTCGTCGCCGGGCACATCTGCGAGGAGATCGCCAAGACGTCGTCGAGCGTTCCCAGCTCACGCGCGCGTCCCATGACCTCCACACCGAACCAAACCGCCCGCCCCTTCGGCTCCAGGCGGGTTCGTAATTCGTGCAGCTGCTCGATGACCGCTGAGATTGCATCGCGGCGCTCGCGGCC
>DASYIJ010000126.1:0-14882 GCA_035997675.1 Solirubrobacteraceae bacterium | reverse complement strand
AGGTTCGACGCGCGCGGCGACTTGTCCGGGTGCGCCGAGTCGCCGGCGTCGTCGGTCGCCTCTTCCTGAGACGCGGTTGGGGCTCCGTCGTCGACCATCGGGTCTGGTCCCGTCGTCCTACCCGCATCGTCGCAGGACACGCGATCCGGCGCAAAGGCCCATGGAAGGTGCGGTGGGGCGGTGACGAGCGGAGACGTTTGCGATCGCCAGCCCGATGCGGAGCTCGAAGCCGCGGGGGTACACTCGGCCCTCCGGGGCCATAGCTCAGTTGGGAGAGCGTCGCGTTTGCAACGCGAAGGTCGCCGGTTCGATCCCGGCTGGCTCCATGATCACCCGGCTTCGGGAAGCGTTTCGTAGTCGGCGGCGAATCGGACGTCCTTTCGCCGGTTGTAGCTGGGCGGCACGAGGCGCAGATGAATTCGTCTCCGTCCGTTGCCCAACTCGCCCGCCGGGACGTAGAAGCATCGCCTGGTCGTCGCGTCGTACACCGCCAACCAGTCAATGGTCTTGGCGGTATACGACTTGGTCGCCACGACCTTCCCTCCAGTAACCGACACGGAGTAGCACCGGACCTCGACCACCTTGCCGTCCGAGGTCGTGTACTTCACCTGCACGCGCTCCAACCGCCCGCCTCGCTCCACGATCAGGTCGTAGTCCCAATCCTCGCCGAAGGGCAGCGCCACCTTGTAGCCGCGGCGCACGAGATCCGCGGCGACCAGCATCTCCGCGAGGTCCCCCTTCTGCTTGAGCGGCGCCATGGCCAGGGCCGAGGTTATGGGCCTCGGGATGCGGCGTCGACGCGTTGCGCAGAGTTGTAACTCGGGCGCCGCCACGCACGGGCGCCGTGGGGCCTGGAAGAATCGGCCGGTGCTCGCGGCCATCGAATTCAACATCTCCCTCGGCGACGCGAACCCGCTGGGGCCGGAGTCGCGTCCGGCGCTACTCGCGTTCGTCGCGTTCCTCGTCGCCTTCCTGTTCATTCGCACGAGCGCGCGGCTGATGCGCTCGCCGAAGGTGCCGTGGTGGCCCGGGAGCGTCACGAGCGGCGACCTCCACATCCACCATCTCGTGTGGGGCATCGTGCTCATGCTCGTCGCGGGCTTCATCTCCCTCAGCCCGATTCACTCCCCGTGGCGCGAGATCGCGGCCGTGCTGTTCGGGGTCGGCGCCGGCCTGACCCTCGACGAGTACGCGCTCTGGCTGCGGCTGAAAGACGTCTACTGGGCGGAGGAGGGCCGCCAGTCGGTCGACGCCGTCATCATCGCCGCGACCTTCGGTGGGCTCGTGCTCATCATCGGCTTCCCGTTCACGCAGTCGGGCAGCGGCGTGGCCCTGGCCGTCGACATCGGCTTCGCGCTGATCTTCTGCGTCATAGCGATCTTCAAGGGCAAGACGGCGACCGGCGTGGCCGGGTTCTTCCTGCCGCTGATCTCGCTGGTCGGCGCGATTCGCCTCGCCAAGCCGAACTCACCCTGGGCCCGGCGGCGCTACGGGGAAGTGAAGCGCGCCCGAGCCGAGAAGCGCTTTCCGCCACGGCATTCGCGCTGGCGCGAGGCCATCGGCGGCGCGCCCAACCCGGAGGCCGATCAGTCGCCGAAGTGACGGGCGCCGGTCAGGCGGCTTCCCCGGAGGGCGGGTCGTCTCCGAGGATCCGGCGCTTCTCCAACTCGAATTCGCGCTCGTCCAGCACTCCCGAGTCGCGGAGTCGCGCGAGGCGCTCGAGCGCCTCCAGGCGTTCCATCTCGGACAGGCCGCCGCCTCGGCGCCCGCCCCTCCGGCGGGCGGTCAGCCCCGACACCGACTCGCGGACCTTCTCGATCCACTCGCCGCGAGATGCGCCGGCACCGGCGAGCGTGGCATCCGGGAACTCGCGCGCCGTCCGGCGGCGCAGGACCTCGACCCCGCCGGCGAGCGCGGCGGCCATCACCAGGAGCAGCAGGATGTTCCGCGTCGCGGGCGTCGGGCCCCACAGGACGATCAGCACGAGCAGGGCGCCCAGCGCACCGTAGGCATAGCGCGGGTCGCGCAGGTAGGGCGCCATCCAGCGCCGAACCCTGATCGCCGTGTGCGTCGGCCCGGCGAGCCACGCGGCCAGCACGATCACGACGCCGTACGCGATCGTGGCCGTCGCCGCCTCCACGAGCTGCGACGTGCCGATCGACCACACGTCCTCGATCGCCGGTCGCTGAGCGTCGGTCTTGGCGAGCGAGTCGACGATCGCCGTCCCGGCGAGCGTGCGGACCACCAGCGCGGCGACCCCCGCGGCAACGAGCCCGATGCCCACCGAGCGCAGCGCCTCGCGCCGGCGTCCGGCGATCGCCACGGCGGTGACGAACAGTGCAAGCGTGAGCAGCACGAGCACGATCGCCGCTCCCTTCAGGATCTCCACCGCGTCCTGGGCCGTCTTGAGCTGGTGGGACTTCAGGATCGTGATCTGGGCGGCGCCCGGTGGAAGCTTGTTGACCAGGTTCTGGCCGACCCCGATGCCCTGGGCCACCTGTTTGAGCACGACCCCAAGATCGAGCTTGACGACCCCTCCCTGGGTGGAGAGCGCGCCCCCTCCGCCCTCCAGCACCTTCAACAGCTGCTTGTGCGCCGCGCGGTTGGCCGACTCCCAGAGAGCCTGGACCTGCGGACGCTGGAGCAGTGCCTCGATGCCCTGTTCCGCGAGGTTTCGCAGGCCGCCGGCGGCGGGACCGGCCAGCGGCTGGGCCTGCTTGGGCAGGGCCTTGGCCAGCTCGGCTTGGACGTTCACCTTCTGGTAGAGCTGATCGACGAGGTACGCCGCCACCTGGCTCCGGATCGCCTTGCTCTCCAGCAGCCGGCTGCTCGACGACGCCCAGTTGTCGGTGTTCAGCACCTGGCGGTTCGCCCACACCGCCAGGATCGAGAGCAGCGAGAGGATCGACGCGATCACGACCAGCGTCGTGACCAGTGCTTGGCGGCGCGGGCGCGCGCTCGGCGGCGGCGGGCTCGGGGTCTCCGGTGGCGCCATTCTCGTCGCGAGCCTAACCACCTGGGGCGCCCCCGCGGCCGTGATGGGACGGACGTGCGCTCGCGCCGGCTCCGGTCCTGATATCCGTACCGGGGTCACGTGAGCCTTCCCAGCCCCGATCCGCAGTCCACGGTCCTGATCACCGGCGCCTCGTCGGGCATCGGCACGGAGCTTGCGCGCCAGCTCGGCGCGCGCGGCCACAACCTCGTTCTCGTCGCCCGCCGCAAGGAGCGACTCGAGAAGCTGGCGAAGGAAATCGGCAAGGCGAGTGGCGTGGACGTCGACGTTCGGAAAGCCGACCTGTCCGTCCAGGCCCAGCGCACCCGGCTGATCAACGCCCTGCGCGAGGGCGAGCGCCACGTCGCCGGGGTGTGCAACAACGCCGGCTTCTCGACCTACGGCAAATTCCAGGATCTCCCCCTCGACACGGAACTCGAGGAGGTCCGCCTCAACGTTCTCGCCCTCCACGAGCTCACCGGCGCGTTCCTCGACGACATGGTGCGGCGCCGCCAGGGCGCGATCCTCAACGTCGCCTCGATCGCCGGCTTCCAGCCGCTCCCCAATCAGGCGACCTACGGAGCCACGAAGGCGTTCGCGGTCTCGTTCTCGGAGGCCATCCACACCGACCTCCACGGCACCGGCGTCTCTTGCACCGCCCTGTGTCCCGGCCCGGTGCGCACGGAGTTCACCGAGGTGGCCGGCATGACCGACCTGGACGACACCGCCCCCGAGTTCGTCTGGATGCAGCCCGGCGACGTCGCCAAGGCCGGGATCGACGGGATGGTCAAGGGCAAGCGGATCGTGTTCCCCTCGATCACCCACCAGGCCGTGGGCCTCGCCGGTCGCTTCGCGCCGCGGTCAGTGCTCCTGCCGCTGATAGAGCGGTTCGGCTCGCCGAGCCGCAACCGCTAGCCGGCCTCGAGCGAGACCCCTACGAGCGTCGGCTCCGGCCGAAGGTCGACGCCGAACGCGTCGCGGACCCCTCCGGCGATCTCGCGCGCCAGCGCCACCAGCTCGGCGGTGGTCCCGCCGCCGCGGTTGACGAGCGCGAGCGCATGCTTCGCCGAGATGCCGATCCGGCCGTCGCCGTAGCCCTTCGAGAAGCCCGCGCGCTCGATCAGCCAGGCGGCTGAGGTCTTCACACGCCCGTCGGCCTCGGGAAACCGGGGCGGGCGCGCGGTGTCGCCCAGCCGCTCGGCCGCGCGACGCGCGAGCGCCTCGAAGTCCGAGGCGTCGAGGATCGGGTTGGTGAAGAAGGAGCCGGCGCTGACCGAGTCCGGGTCGTCGGGATCGATCACCATCCCCTTGCCGCGCCGCAGGCGCAGCACCGCCTCGCGGACGTCCTCAAGCGGCGCCGCGGCGCCCACATCGACCTCGAGCGCGCGCGCGAGCTCGGCGTAGCGCACCGGCTCGGCGGCGGCCGCCCGGGCCAGGGAGAACGTCACCGCCAGCACCGCGTGCGTGTCGCGCCCCTTGAAGGCGCTGGAGCGATAGGCGAAGCCACACGCCTCCGGCGGGAGCTCCTCGACCGTGCCGGTGCGCCGGTCCAGCACGCGCACGGCGGTGATCGTGGCGCTGACCTCCTGGCCGTAGGCCCCGACGTTCTGGATCGGCGTCGCGCCGGTCGAGCCGGGAATGCCCGAGAGGCACTCGATGCCGGTCAGGTCGTCGGCCACGGCGGCGGCGACGACGGCGTCCCACTCCTCGCCGGCCTGCACCGTGACGCGCATGCGGCCGTCCTCGGCCGGCGCCTGGTCGATCCCCCGCGTCGCGACGCGCACGACGAGCCCCGGGAATCCGGCGTCGGCGATCACAAGATTGCTTCCCCCGGCGAGTAGGAGCACCGGCTCGCCCGCGGCATCGGCCTCGCGCACCGCGTCGACCACGCCGTCCTCGTCATCCGCGGTCACCAGCCGGTCCGCCGGTCCGCCGAGTTGCAGCGTCGTCAGTGGCGCCAGCGGCGCATCGGTGGTCACGCCCACGCTGCCAAAGCCTACGCGGGCGTACCGTCGCGTCTTGGCTACGCCGCCGCCCGCGCCTGGGCCAGAAGCTCGCCGGCCACGCGGTCCGTCGCGCCGCCGGTGCCGCCGAGCAGCCGCCGCGAGAGCTGCGAGCGGCGGAAGTACAGCGGTGCGTCGTGCTCCCAGGTGGCGCCGATCCCGCCGTGTACGGAGATGTTCTCGCGGGCAGCGTAGTCGAGCCCGTTACCGGCGGCGACCCGCAGGGCGCTGGCCGCGAGCGGGAACTCGTCGGGGGCGTCCTGCCGCGCCCAGCCGGCGTAGTACATGAGCGAGCGCGCGTTCTCCTGGCGGCGCAGGATCTCCACCAGGCCGTGCTTGACCGCCTGATAGGAGCCGATCGCACGCCCGAACGTGAAGCGCTCCTTGGCGTAGGCCACCGACACCTCGAGGCAGGCCTCGACGGACCCGAGGGACTCGGCGCCGATCAGGCCCTGCGCCAGATGCCACGCCGAGCGCAGCACGCCCTCGTCGACGCCCAGCGACGATCCGGCGGCACCTTCCAGCCGGACATGACCGAGCGAGCGCGTCGCGTCGTAGCGGGTCACCGCCTCGATCGAGACGCCTTCGGCGTCCGCGTCGAGCAGCACGGCGATCGGGGATCCGTCGTCCCCGGTGGCGATCACGACGAGGACGTCGGCCTCGGGCGCGTCGGGCACCCAGGCCACCGTGCCGGTGACGGTCGTCTGGCCGTCGTCGAACGTCGCGTGCGGGGCGGCTGCGCGGCCGTGCCCCTCCTCGGGGTCGGCCGTCCACGCTCCGCCGTCTCCCTCGGGCGGCTGCGCGCCCACGAACGCCGCACGCTTCTCGCCCTCGGCCAGGGCCCGCAGCAGGTCGTCGTGCTCTCCCTCGGCGGAGTCCAGGATCGCGGTGGCGGGCACGTGGCCGAGCAGGCCGACGCTGGCCAGCACGCGACCCGCCTCCGCCATCACCAGCATGGCGTCGAGCGCGCCGAGCCCGGCGCCGCCGCGGTCCTCGGACACGACCAGGCCCGGCCACCCGGCCTCGCGCCCGACGTCCCAGAGATCCAGCCGCTCACCGCCGTCGAGCGCCTCGCGCGCGGCGTCGACGCTCTGGTGGCGCGAGAGCGCGCCGCGGGCGGCCTCGCGCAGGAACTGCTGCTCGTCGGAGAGCTCGAAGTCCATCAGGCCACCGCCCCTTCCTTCTCCTTGGCCCGGAGCTCGGAGAACGGGATGCCCTTGTCCAGGCGCGGCTCGGGCGGCAGCCCGAGCACCCGCTCGCCGACCGTGTTCCGCAGGATCTCCTCGGTCCCGCCGGCGGACTTGAGCCCGGGCAGGAAGGAGATCATGTACGACCAGTCGCTGTCCTGGAGCGCGTCGGGTCCGATCGCATCCGCGATCAGGTCGCCCGCCTCGATCCCGGCGGCCACGAGCGTGACCTTGCTCAGCCCCGCCTCCGGGCCGGGGATCTGGCCGCGCTGGATGGCGGTCAGCATGCGGTAGCCCGTGAAGCGAACGGCCAGCAGTTCCGTGGCGATCTCGCCCAGGCGCGCCCGAATCTCCGGGTCCTCGGCGGCCGACGGGTCGTTCGCCAGCGCGGACGCGATGCGGTCGGCGCGATAGCCCATGCCCTCGGAGCCCGCGCCGATCGTCAGGCGCTCGAACATGAGCGTCGTCAGCGCCGTGCCCCAACCGCCGTCGACGGGACCGACCGTGGCGTCGGGCTCGAGGTGCACGTCGTCGAAGAAGACCTCGTTGAACTCGGCGTCGCCCGTGATCTGGCGCAGCCCGCGGATCGTCACGCCGTCGGCGTCCATCGGCACGACGAACATCGTCAGTCCCTTGTGCTTGGGGACGTCGGGATCGGTCCGCGCGAGCAGCAGCCCGAACGACGCGAACTGGGCGTTGGTCGTCCACACCTTCTGGCCCGACAGACGCCAGCTGCCGTCATCCTGCCGCTTGGCGCGCGTCTGGATGCCGGCCAGGTCGGAGCCGGCGGCCGGCTCGGAGAAGAGCTGACACCACACCTCGTCGGCGTGGAGCATGGAGGCGAGGTAGCGCTGCTTCTGCTCCTCGGTGCCGTGGGCGATGATCGTCGGTCCGAGCATGCCCACCCCGATCGAGTCGAGGATCCCCGGCACGCCTGCGCGGTTGATCTCCTGGTTGAGGATCACCTGCTCGAGCGGACCCCGGCCCTGGCCTCCGTACTCCTTCGGCCACGTCACGCCGGCGTAACCGGCCTCGGCGAGCTTGCGCTGCCAGGCGCGGTGGGCGCGGATGGCCTCGTCCTCGTCCTCGATCGCGCCTTCGCCGCGCAGGACGGGCGCCTCGTCGCGGTGCTCGGCGATCCACGAACGAACCTGGGCGCGGTACTCCGCCTGTTCCGGAGTGTCGTTGAGATCCACGTCGCCTCCTCCTGGCTGACTGGCCAATCAATTCTGGGGGGCCGTAGCGTAGCGCGAGTTCTGGTGGGCAGTTCTCAGTTCTCAGATCTCCGTTCTCAGAGCCTGGGCCCCGGCCGCTTTTGTCTCCGTGATGGAACGGCTGCGGCCCGCCGGTGGACTGATCCGCCGGCGGGCCGCCTTGGACTTTCGTGGCGCCTACTCGTACTGGAGCGCTGCCAGTGGCTCGAGCCGGGCGGCGCGCCGTGCGGGCAGGATTGCCGCCGCGATCCCAGCCAGGACGGCGATCACGGCGAACACGGCGATCGGCCCGGCGGGGAAGGCGAAGCGGAACCCCTCGTCCTTGAGCAGGGTGGTGACCAGGGCGGCGAGGGCCAGCCCGGCCGCCACGCCCATCGTCGCTCCGACCAGCGCCGTGACGATGCTCTCGTGGCGCACCATCCGGCGGACCTGACGCCGGGTCATCCCGATCGCCCGCAGCACGCCCAGCTCCCGCGTGCGTTCCAGCACCGACAGCGCGAGCGTGTTGACGATGCCGAACAGCGACACGATCACGGCCAGCGCGAGCAGCGCATAGAAGATGGCCATGATGCTGTCGATGAACGACAGCTGCAGGTGGGCGAACTCGCTCCGGGTCTGGAGCTCGGCGTCCGGGAACGCCGCGAGCCGCGCCCGCATCGCCGCGCCCGCCTCGGGGCCGGCGTCGACGAGCGTGAACCGTTCGCGCTGCGCCGCGAAGGCGCGGGCGAACACGGCCGACGACACGTTGATCGCCCCGAGCTGCATCGGGTTGAGCTTCGGCGTCACGGTGACGCCGCGCACGACGACCTTGAACGAGCGGCCGCTCGGCGGGGTTACGGCGAAGCGGCTTCCCACATGCAGCCGGTGCGTCTTGGCGAACGTGCTGTCGACGAGCGCGCCGTCGCTCCCCAGACGGGCCAGCGATGCGTCCGAGCCCTCCCGCCAGTCGAACCGGTACAGACGGCCGATCGTGGCGGCGTCGATGCCATTGACACCCTCCTTGGTCCCGAAGACCCTGGCTTCGTCCTGCGTGATCGAGGAGGCCAGCCGCACGCCCGTAACGGAGCGCACGGCGGCCCCCGCTGCGGGTGTGATGGGCGACCAGCCGTCGGTAGGCCCGACGACGTAGTCGGCTCGGACCGCCTTCTCGACGGCGCCCGTGCTGACGTCGCGCAGCCCCTGTCCGACGGCGGCCACCAGGACGACCAGCGTCACGCCGATGGTCAGCGCGGCGGCGGTCGCGGCGGTGCGCCCGGGATTGCGCATCGCGTTGCGCCGGGCCAGTCGGCCCGCCACGCCGCCGATACGCTCGCCCGGACGGCCGACGACGGACGCGAGCATCCGCACCAGCCGTGCGGGGAGCCGCACGCGACGCTCAGCGTCATCGCGGAACGCGGCCACGGGCGCCACGCGAGTCGCGCGGACCGCGGGGATCACCGCGGCCGCCAGCGTGCACAGCGTGCCGACGAGCAGCGCCACCACGGCGGTGCGCGCGGCCAGGCCCATGCCTGCATGCGGGAGCGCGAGCCCCAGCGACGAGAGCAGCGAGCCGAGGCCCTTCGCGAGGCCGAGTCCGGCGAGCAGCCCGACCACCGAGGCGAGGAGACCCAGCACGAACGCCTCGAGCACGACCGAGCCGAGCACCTGACGCCTGGAGGCGCCGACGGTGCGCAGTAGGGCGAGCTCGCGCGCCCGCTGGGCCACGGTGATCGACAGCGCGTTGAAGATGATGAACGCGCCCACGAGCACCGCGATCCCGCCGAACACGAGCAGGACGACGCGGATGATGCCGACGAACGTCTTCAGACCGGCCAGGCCGAACCGGTCGTTGGCCTTGGCGCTTTGGACCCGCAGTCCGTGCGGGAGTGCTGCCATCAGGGCGGTGCGCAGCCGCGCCGGGTTCACGCCGGGGCGTGCCGTGATGAGCACGTTGTCATACGCGCCGCGCTTGGCGAACAGCGCCTGTGCGGCGTGCAGGTCGAACAGCGCCAGCGTGGCCTTGCCGATCGAGTCGACGTCGCCGAACGTGGCGATGCCCGTCACGCGGAAGGTCCGTACCGGCCCGAGCGTCGCAACCTTTATCCGGTCGCCGACGCGATAGTGCTCGCGCGCGGCGGTGCCGGCGTCGATCACGACCTGGTCGGACCCGGTGGCCCAGTGGCCGTTGCGCAGGCGAAACGGCTGGACACGCCCGGCCCCCGGCGCGCGGCTGTCGATGCCGCCGCCGAAGAACGGGCCCTGGCCCGTGGCCTTCCCGTCCCGGCCGACGATCTTGGCCTGGTCGAGGATGTCGCCCGTGGCCGTGCCCACCTCGGGCACCGCGCGGACGCGATCGAGCGTGGTGGAAGCGATCGTCGGCTTCTGGGCGTTGTCGTCGCCCGAGACGCTGAACGCGGTACGGGCGCTGACGACCGCGTCGGTCCCCTTGTACGAGGAGGTCGACAGCGAGTCAGCGGCGTGCCGCATCGTGTCGGTGAGCGTCAGTGCCCCGCTCACCATGGCAACGCCGAGCACGACGGCCAGCGCGGTCAGGACGGTGCGCGCGCGGCGCGCCGCCATGCCTCTGAGAGCTACGCGGATCATCGGGACACCTCTGCGGTCTGCGCGAGGATCCTGGCCTCGCTGGGGTGGTCGAGGTCAGCGACGATGTCTCCGTCGGCCAGGAACACCACGCGGTCGGCCGCGGCGGCGGCGTGCGCGTCGTGCGTGACCATGACGATCGTCTGGCCGTGGGCGTCGGCGGCCTCGCGGAGGAGCGCGAGCACCTCGGCGCCACTGGCCGAGTCCAGGTTGCCCGTGGGCTCGTCCGCGAACAGCACGGCCGGCTCGGACACCAAGGCCCGGGCCACGGCGACGCGCTGCTGCTGGCCGCCTGAGAGAGCGGCCGGCCGATGGTCGCGGCGGTCGTCGAGGCCGACGCGGGCGATGACGCTGTCGATCCAGCCCCGGTCGACCTTGCGGCCGGCCAGGGAGAGCGGCAGCTCCACGTTCTCCTCTGCGCTCAGCGTCGGGAGGAGGTTGAACGCCTGGAAGACGAATCCGACCCTCTCGCGCCTCAGCTTCGTCAGCTGGCGGTCGCCCATGGTGGTGATGTCGCGGCCGTCGACCGTCACGCGGCCGCGGGTCGGACGGTCCAGGCCCGCCAGGACATGCAGGAGCGTGGACTTCCCGGAGCCCGACGGCCCCATGACGGCGACGAACTCGCCCGCGGGCACGTGCAGCGTTACGTCGCGCAGCGCGTCCACGGCCGACTCGCCTTCGCCGTAGCGACGGCCGAGACCGTCGGCGGCGATGGCCACAGCGCGTACGGGGGATGCCTCGCCGAGCTCGGCCGAAGCCGCGCCGGCGGAGGCGATCGCGTTGGTCAACATGGTGATTCCTCCTCTTTCCGTATCTGGGTCAGGCCGCAACTTGCTGCGGCTCGAGTTCACGGGCGATGCGGCCAACGGCGGCGTTGAGCGCGCCGGCGGCCAGGAGTGCGTCGGTTGCGTGGGCGAGGACGCGGCCCATCAGGCCGCGGCCCTCGACGGTCACCGAGGCGCGAACCTCGGCTCCCTCGGCGACCGGCGTGACGACGTACTCGACGTCGATCGAGATCGGGCCGGTGGCGGCCAGCGCCAGCCGGCCGTCGTCGACCTCGAACACCTCGACGTCGAAGGACACGGTGCGGCCGGCGAGCCGCCCGGAGACCCGGGCGTGCGCGCCGGCGACGAGGCGGTGGGAGTCGAGCTCCTCGACCTCGAACGGGATCGGCGCCCAGCGCCGGATGGCTTCAGGCTCCGTCAGCAGGTCCAGGACCTCTTCCGGCAGTCCCGACACCGTCGTTTCGGTCGTCCATGTCCTCATCGCATCTCTCCTCGCTCCGAATGGGTGCGGCGATGAAGAACCTAGGTGCGCGAGGCCCGTGCGTCGTCGGCCTGACTGGCGATTTGCGGGTCGTTTGCGAGGACGATCTCCGCGGCGCGGGTCCTCCTCGCGGATGAGGCGCGATCGTTGTCCCGGACGATGCTTTCCACGCGGGCGCGCGTTACGGTGGCCACGTGGCCACGTTGCGCCGATACGCCGACAGAGCTCGCGGCTGGGACCCGTTCCGGGTCGACGCGGTCGTCGCGATCCTGTTCGCCGTCGCATCCGGGGTCGAGGCCGCCGCCCAGTCGAGCCGCCTCGAGCAACCGGTCCTCACGGTGGCGCTGTTGACGGCCATGATGCTCGCGCTGGCCTGGCGGCGGCGGTGGCCGATCGCGGTGGCGTCATGGAACCTGGCCGTGCTCTCCGTGGCGGAGGTCACCGGGGCGAGCGAACCGAATTTCACCTTCCCGTTCCTGGCCATCCTGCTGGCCAACTACTCGGTGGGCGCCGACGCGGGCTGGCGCGAGTTCCGCGCCGGTGCCGCGCTCGTCCTGTTCCTCGCGTGTCTGGCGATCGCCGTCGACCCGACCACCACGTTCAACCTCAGCAACGTCCTCTTCGCGTCCGTGTTCATCGCCGGCCTCCCGATGGCCGCCGGCCGGGCGCTGCGCAACCGCCGCCTGCTCACGCGCGAGCTGCGCAGCAAGGCACGCCGCCTGGAGCGTGAGCGCGAGGAGCGCGCCCGCCAGGCGGTGCTGGACGAGCGCCAGCGCGTCGCGCGCGAGCTCCACGACGTCGTGGCCCACAGCGTGAGCGTCATGGTCATTCAGGCCGGCGCCGCGCGGCGGGTCGCGCGGCGGGACCGCAAGCAGGCGCGCGAGGCGCTCGATGCAGTGGAAACCACCGGCCGCCAGGCGCTGGCCGAGATGCGCCGCATGGTGGGCGTCCTGCGCAAGGGGGACGAGAAGCTCGCCCTCGCGCCCCAGCCGAGCCTGGCGCAGCTCGGCACGCTCGTGGAGCGCGCGCGCGCGGCCGGACTCCCGGTCGAGGTGCGGGTCGAGGGCGCCGCCGCCGGCGAGGCGCTGCCGCCCGGTGTCGACCTGGCGGCCTACCGCGTGGTCCAGGAGGCGCTGACGAACACGATCAAGCACGCCGGCGCGGCCCGCGCCGTCGTACACGTGCGCTACGCGCCCGACGCGGTCGAGGTCGAGGTCTCCGACAACGGCTCCGGACCGTCGACCGTCCGCAACGGCGACGGCTCGGGCCATGGGCTCGTCGGCATGGGGGAACGCCTCGCGCTCTACGGAGGCGAGCTGCGGGCGGGCGGAGCCCCCGGGGGCGGCTTCTCGGTGTGTGCACGGATCCCCCTGACGGCTGTGGTGGCGTGAACGCGATCGTCGATCGAGTCCGCTCCGACCACCGCATCCAGGACGCGCTCCTGGCGGCGGCGCTGTTCCTGGCGTTCGAGATCGAGGTCCTCACGTCCGATTACGTGGTCGGCTCGTGGGTCGAGAACACAATCGGGCTGCTCGCCATCACCCTGCCGATCGCGTGGCGCCGGCGCGCGCCCCTGCTCTCCGTCGCCCTGATCGCACTCGCCGTCATCGCCCAGACGGCGTTGCTCACCCCGGTCTACAAGCCGACGACCACGCTCGCGCTCGTGGTCGTCCCGCCCTACAGCGTCGCCGCCAACGCGGAGGTCCGCCGGGCCGTGACGGGCCTGGTCGCGTACATGTCGGCCGTGGTCGGGATCACCCTCGCCGCGGGGAGCAATGTCGCGCGCGCGGTCGTGTTCAACGTCGTCATGGTGAGCGCCGCGTGGCTGGCCGGCCGAGCCCTGCGGAACCGCCGGCAGCTGGCGCGCGAGCTCGAAGCGAAGGCGGCGCGGATCGAGGCCGAGCGGGAGGACCGCGCGCGCCTCGCGGTGGCCGACGAGCGTACGCGCATCGCCCGCGAGCTGCACGGCGTCGTGGCGCGCAGCGTCAGCGCGATGGTGGTGCAGGCGGAGGCGGCGGATCGCCTGCTCGACGAGGACCTCGACCGGGCGGAGGGCTCGCTCGTGGCGATCGAGCAGACCGGCCGCGAGGCGCTTGCGGAGATGCGCCGCCTGCTCGGCGTGCTGCGCACCGACGATGATGGCGCCGAGCTGGCGCCTCAGCCCGGCATCGGTCAGGCGCATGCGCTGGTCGAACAAGCCCGCGAGAGGGGGCTCGCCGTTGAGCTGCGCATCGAAGGCGACCCCGGCCCGGTGCCGCCCGGCATCGACCTCGCGGCCTACCGGATCATGCAGGACACGCTGGCGGAGGTCGTCGCCCACGCCCATGCGCCGGGCCAGCACGCCGTGGCAACCGTCCACTTCGGGCCCGACGAGCTCCGGCTCTCCTTCGACCTCGCCGACCTCGGTGACCTCGAACCCACGGAGAACCCGGGACTCCTGCGCACCCAGGAGCGCGTGGCGATGTACGGTGGAAAGGTGTGGGCGGGCCCGGGCCCGGCCGGCGGCTACCGCTTCGTGGCCCGGCTGCCCCGTTCGTTCGAGGAGCTTGCCGCATGACCCGCGTTCTCATCGCCGACGACCAGGCGCTCGTACGAACGGGCTTCAAGATGATCCTCGACGCCGAGGAGGACATGGAGATCGTCGGCGAGGCGACCGACGGTCGCGAGGCGGTGGAGATGGTGCGCAAGTACAGGCCGGATGTCGTGCTCATGGACATCCGCATGCCCGAGCTGGACGGCATCGAGGCCACGCGCCAGATTGTCGGGATCGAGGATGGCGACCCCGTGCGCGTCCTGATGCTCACCACGTTCGACCTCAACGAGTACGTCTACGAGGCGCTTCAGGCAGGGGCGAGCGGGTTCCTGCTGAAGGACGTCCCCGCCGAGCAGCTGGTCGCCGGCGTGCGCGTGGTTGCGGAGGGCGATGCCCTGCTTGCTCCGTCGATCACGCGCCGGTTGATCGAGGAGTTCGCGCAGACGCCGGCCGCCACGCCGGCCCCGCTTCCCGCGCTGGACGAACTCACGCCGCGCGAGCTGGAGGTGTTCAAGGTGATCGCTCGCGGTTTGTCCAACGCCGAGATCGCGGCCGAGCTCGTCGTCAGCGAGACGACGGTGAAGACGCACGTGGCGCGGGTGCTGATGAAGCTCGGGCTTCGCGACCGCGTGCAGGCGGTCGTGCTCGCCTACGAGGCGGGCGTCGTCATGCCGGGGCAGACCGTCGAGCCACGGTCGCTGAGCTGAACGCGACTCGACTGGTCAGGCGGGCGCACCCGAGCGCAGCATCTCGCGCCAGCGCTCGTCGTCGACTTCGGCCGGCACCGTGTGCTCGACGAAGTCGATCAGCAGATCGACGAACCGGTCGGGGTCGTTGCGGTGCGGGAAGTGGCCCGCGCCTTCGAACACCTCCAGCCGGCTGCCGGGGATCGCATCGTGTGCCTCGATGCCGTGTTCGACCGGAATGATCGGGTCGTCCTCGCCCCACACGATCTGGGTCGGGACTTCGGCGGCGAGATAGAGCCGGTCGGTGGCGTTCACGCGCTGGCCGCCGCCGTCCACGATCGTGCGCAGCGTATGCACGAAGGCCCGCTGCGCGTCGCGATCGGCGAGCGAGGCGTAGCCGCGCCACATCTCCTCGAGATCG
>DASYIJ010000083.1:0-4351 GCA_035997675.1 Solirubrobacteraceae bacterium | reverse complement strand
GAGAGATCGCGCTTGATCAGGGCCTCGATCATCTGCGACCGGTACACCGAGCTGAACGAGTACTTGTCGTCGGCCGCCGACCACGACGGCGCCTGCTTGTTGTTCCAGGAGACGAGGTAGTCGGGATCGATGGCGTTCGGATGCGCTCCGAAGGGCAGCACGCTGAGGGTGTGCAGGCGCGGGTCATAGCCCTTCCAGTCGTACTCGCCCGTACCCAGGATCGGGAAGTCCGGGGAAGTCCCGGGCGCACGCTGCGGGTACCAGCCGGAGTGGTAGTAGGCGATGTGGTCGGCGTCGACGTAGGACCAGTTGAACCCGAAGTTGATGTTCGACGCCGCCTGCTGAAAGCGCTGGGGACTCGTGACGAAGTTGGGGTCGTTGAGCTGGACGAACCCGAGCGCGCTGTCGACCTCGTGGAAGTAGGTCGTGCGAGCGCTGGCGAACGCCACCCGGCGACCGCCGACGGACCCCCGCGCGTACACGATCCCGTGGACCGTGCGGTAGGCGGTCAGGGTCTCGGATCCGGGCGCCGTCTGGTCGGCCGCGTTCGGCGTCCACGAGTTCGGGTCGGCGAGCTTCTCCATCGCCGTGCAGGTACCGCGGTAGAGGTAGTGCACGTCGTCCTGGCAGAGGACCTCCGCGAAGGTGTCCACGTTGTCGGACGTCGCCGTGGTCGCGCTCCAGGCGTAGTCGCGGCCGTGGCCGAGCTGGACGACCAGGTTCACGCCCGGGAACGCGGCGCCGCGGGCGTCGATGCCCGGCCCGTGCAGGTCCTCCTCCATCAGGATCTCGGGGACGTAGTAGCCGACCTGGGGACCCATGACGGCGATCGCGTGGCCGTTGGCGGATCGGCGCTTGGAGATCAGCTCCCAGTTGGACGCCAGCCCGCCGTGGCTGAAGAGCGAGTGGGCCAGGCGGGCCCCGATCGACCCGTCGTCGGGGACGCGAATCCCGGCGGGCGTCGTCGTGCGCGTGGCCGTGGCCGACGACGTTCCGGTCACCGGCGGCCCGGTGGGCGTGAAGCTCACCGATCCGATGTCGGGGATCGCGAGCCCGCGCGAGGCGAACGGCGAGGTCGTCTCGTACGGGAACGACTTGGCGACCGTGGTCGGCGCCTCGGGGTCGTTCTTCGAGCGGAAGTCCTGCCACGCGGTGCGGCCGGCGCGATCGCCGAAGCGGCGCTGGAACCCCTGCAGGGTCAGCGCCGAATTGACCTCGTTGCCGCCGCCCTTGCCGAAGATCCCCCCGATCAGGGAAGCCGTGGCGATCACGTCGGTGACCGTGAAGTGCTGCGGCACCTTGCCGAACGCGGCGTACTCCCCCGGGAGCTTGGTGGCCGCGTTGAGCGGGTTGACGGCCATGTCGATGTAGGCGTTGATGCCCGCGACGTACTCGTTGGCGTCCTTGACCAGCTGCAATCCCGCCGCGCCGTAGAGCTCGCCGGCACGGTCGACCTGGCTCTGGAGGTCGGCCTCGGTGTACGGCGCGAGCGCCCACTGCGTGCGATCCATCGCCCGGTTCCCGGCGGCGCCACCGGCGAACGAGGACAGCTGCGCGCGGCCGGTGTGGCGCAGGATGTCCATGAGGAAGAGCCGGTCCTGCGCGCCCGCCCAGCCGGTTCCGAACATCACGTCGGCGCGGGTCACCCCGTAGATGTGCGGGACCCCGTAGCGGTCGCGCACGATCGTCAGACCCGCGCGCGGGTGCTCGGTGGACTCCACGTCCCCGGGCCGCACGCCGAAGGTGGCGTCCTTGAAGTAGTTGGGGATCTGGTCGTGGGTCAGCGCGGGGGAGCCGAAGACCAGGCCGGTGTAGAGACCCAGCTGGTCGTCGAAATGCGGCGGCAGCGCCGAGCTGTTGGCCTGAAAGGCCGCGAGCTGGAGCGCGTTGTCCGTCCCGCCCTGCCCGGCCGGCAGGACGTTGCGAAAGCCGCCGGCGTCGTTCTGGCCGTAGGGCGCGTCGTCGGCCACCGCCGGCGCGGCGAGGGCCAGCGCGCTGAGCAGCGCCGCGGCGAGCAGCCGCACGGCGTTCCGCACCATCGAGCGCGCCTCTCCCGAGCCCATCCTGGCGCGGCACGCTAGCGCGCGCCCGTCGGCGACGCGCCGGTTACCGGTGCGGCGTCGGTTCGCCGGAGCGCTTACTTGTGGCCATGTCCACCTGGCCTCGCGTCCTCACCCGGTGCCCGCGCGCCCGCGCAAGCGCCGCGAGCACGGGGAACAGGACCCGCTGGAGCGCCGGCGGCGGACTCGTCACGACGAAGTAGTCACGCGTCGCCCAGAGCGCCTGCGCGGACGGGAGCAACGGGGGTCGCCCGTCGCGGCCGGTCTTCCCATCCTGGGCAAGCCCGAAGAACGTCGCGAAGAAGGTCTCCACCGACCGCAGTCCGGGCCGGTACTCGGAGACCATGACCAGCTCCTCGGGGCCGGCGTTGCGGAAGATGTGGGGCACCCGGACGGGCACGGTCACCTGCTCGCCTGCACCGGCTCGCCTGGTCTCCCCCGCCACGAGGAACTCCGGTTCGCCGGCGACGACCTCGAAGTGCTCCTCCTGGGAGGGATGGAAGTGCACGGGCCCGACCCAATCGGCCGGTCCCGGCTGCACGCGAATCTCCATCCGCGTGGACGCGCCGCCCGTCTCGTCGGCCGTCGCGAGGAACGTGATCCGCTCGCCGGTGTGCGGATTGAGGAACGTGGGCCGTTCGCCCGTCATCTCCCGAATCATTCCGCGACTGCGCATGTGCATGGGGGAGGAGGGATTCGAACCCCCTCAGGCATAGCCACCAGGTTTACAGCCTGGCCCGACTCTCCAACTCCGGCGCTCCCCCAGAGTGGGAAATGGAGTCTAGAGGCGCCGGGCGCAAGCGCCCGAGGTCGTGAGCCGCTCCTGTGGTCTGGCGTTCAGGAGGCGTCGCGCAGGCGCTGCGCCTCGGGCAGCGCCTCGAGCTTCTTGAGCGTGTGGTTCTCGATCTGGCGGATGCGCTCGCGCGTGACGTTGAAGGCCTTGCCGACCTCCTCCAACGTGCGCGGGCGCCCACCCGTGATCCCGAACCGCATCTCGATCACCTCGCGCTCACGCACCGGCAGTGCGGCCAGCGCGCGGCGGACGTTCTCGCGGCGGAGGTTCTCCGAGGCCAGCTCGAACGGCGACTCCGCCGTCTGGTCCTCGACGAAGTCGCCCAGCTCTGACTCCTCCTCCTCGCCGATCGGCTTCTCCAGCGACACCGGCTGCTGCGCGATCCGCAGGATGTCGCGGACCTCGCGGGCTGTGCATTCGAGCTGGCCCGCGATCTCCTCGGGCGATGGCTCGCGACCGAGCTCCTGCACGAGCTGGCGCTCGACGTGCACGACCTTGTTGAGCTTCTCGACCATGTGGACCGGGATGCGGATCGTGCGCCCCTTGTCCGCGATCGCGCGCGTCACCGCCTGGCGGATCCACCACGTCGCGTAGGTGGAGAACTTGTAGCCGCGCCGGTAGTCGAACTTCTCCACCGCGCGGATCAGGCCGAGCGAGCCCTCCTGGATCAGGTCCAGGAAGGTGAGCCCGCGGCCGAGGTAGGACTTGGCGATCGAGACGACGAGGCGCAGGTTGGCCTCGACCATCTGCTGCTTGGCCGTCATGTCGCCGCGCTCGATGCGCTTGGCCAGGGTGACCTCCTGCTCGGCGGTGAGCAGGTCGACCTTGCCGATCGAGCGCAGGTACAGCCGCAGCGAGTCCAGGCTCGGCTCGATCGTGAGGTCGATCTCGGGCTTCTTCGGCGCGTCCGGCGGCGTCGGTGCCTTGGCGGCCTGCGCCGCCGCCTCGACCTTGCCGTTCTCCGAGGTGGCGGGCTTGCCGTCGGCGCCCACCACGTCGATGCCGTGCTCCTCCAGGTACGCGTGGAGCTCTAGCAACTGCTCCTTGGTGACCTCGACCTCCTCGAGGCACTGCGCGATCTCCTCGAAGGTCAGGAATCCTCGCTCCTGGCCTTCGCCGATAAGGGTTCGAAACTCCTCGATCTCAGCGATCGGTGCTTCGTCCGCGAGCAGTGCCTCTGGCTTCGGACTCACGTGGCTCACCTTTTTCGACGCGACCTCGGAGGTGCCGGTTACGGCCAGCCCCTCCCTGTGTGAAGTTCTTTCCTCCTCCAACTGCGTCCGCGACAGAGGTCGCGATGGGGCTGAGCCTGTGTTCCTCACTCGATGGCGGGAGGCTTCCAGCCGGCCGTTGTGAGTGATAGCAGAAAAACGTGGCCGGTCCCGGCCGCGCGCCCCCAGGCCGCTACCCTAGTTTTTTCCATGGTCGACCCGACCGTCGTCATCTCGGCGCCCGACGTCCAGTCCCAGCGCCCAGCGGTGCAGGTCTCGCTCTCCCG
>DASYIJ010000075.1:0-9834 GCA_035997675.1 Solirubrobacteraceae bacterium | reverse complement strand
TGATCTGACCGCCGGTCCTGCCCGCGCCCCCACCGCCGCAGCCCGCCAGGACGGCCGGTGCGCCCACGATGGCGCCGAGCAGGCCGAACGCGAGCAGGCTGCGCACAATGCTCCGTCGTCCCATTGTTCCCTTCTCAGCCTTTGACTCCTCCATATACCGGCTGCCTGCGGATTTCCCTGCCCGCGGTGCGAAACAGGGGAGGTTTTTCACCGTTGGCCCGCGCGTACAATCGCCCCCGCGCCCCGATAGCTCAGACTGGATAGAGCGACTCCCTCCTAAGGAGTAGGCCGCTGGTTCGAATCCAGCTCGGGGCATTCGTGCGGTGGCGCCCTCTCCTGGTCTGCCTCGTCCTGGCCGCGGCGCCCGCCGGGTGCGGCGGCTCGTCCTCCTCCTCGTCCCCCGCTCGCGATCCCGCGGCGAAGGAGACCGCCGATGCTCCGGCCGCGCCGCCGCGGGGATGGACCCGTGTGGTGAACACGGCGGGAGGCTTCTCACTCTCGTTGCCGCCCGGTTGGACGACCGGACGCTCGGCGGGCAGCGCCCTCATCCGGTCGAGGGACCGGGCGCTCGCCGTGGCCGTGTCGGCGGACCGCAGCAGCGACGGAAAGGCCGACCCGCCGGCGATGTACCTGGAGAGCACCGTGCGCCACCTCAGCGGCTATCGCGACCTGCGCGCCGGCCGCGCCCGGCCGATGCCCGGGCTGCGCTATCCGGCGGCCCGCGTGACCGCGACGGGCACGTTCACGCGCACGCGCGTGCGCCAGGCGATCACCCTGTACGCCCTACACCGGCCCGGCATCGTCACCTACACGCTGGCGGTGTTTCGGAGCGCGGCCATCCCGGCGGCGCGCTACCAGCCCTACCTCGAGGTCATCCTGCGCTCGTTCCGCGGGCGGCCGGCCGGCGCCTAGGCGGGCCGGTCCGGATACACGTCGTCGATCGTCGTGAGCGCGACGTAGGGCGCCCCCGCGGCCTGGGCGATCGCCTCGCCGCCGCCCGCCAGCCGGTCCAGGACGCACACCACCCCGCAGATCTCGTGGCCCGCGTCCTGGAGCGCCTCGATCGCGCGCAGGGTCGACCCGCCGGTCGTGACCACGTCCTCGACGACGAGGCAGCGGTCCTCCGCCTCGAGCGGCGGGCCCTCGATACGGCGCATCAACCCGTGCTGCTTGGTCTCCTTGCGCACGAAGAAGGCCTTGACCCGCGCGCCGCCGGCGAGCGCGGCGCAGGCGACGGGATCGGCTCCCATGGTCAGGCCGCCGACGGCGGTCGCGCCGAGCTGGGCCGCCTGCTCGGCCATCAGCTCGCCGAGTGCGGCGAAACCGTCCGGGCGCAGGATCGCGCGCTTGGCGTCCACGTAGTACGACGCGGTGGCGCCGCTGGACAGGGTGACGTCGCCGATCACCAGGGCGTGCTCGCGCAGCGCGCCGACGAGACTTTCGCGGGCGCTCACCGGCGCGCCCTGTCGATCCAACGTCCGTCGAGGAGCCGCTGCACGGCGCCGTATCCTAGCCCGGTGCTCGAGCGGATCCTGCGAATCGCCGCGATCCTCGCCGGCGCCGTGGTGATCGTCTCGTTTGGTCTGTTCGCCGTCGACGAGCTCAACGGAGCGTCGGCGAACAATCAGGCCAAGCTCGCCCAGGACCTCGAGGCCAATCCTGCACCCGCCGCGGCGGCGCAGCGCGCGAAGGACCACGGCTCGGTCCGCGAGGCGATCGACAAGGGAAACGATGCGCTGGTCTCGCCGTTCCAGGGCATCGTCGCCGGCGACGACAGCCGCTGGGTCAAGCGCGGCGTCCCGGCCCTGCTCGCCCTGATCGTGTTCGGGTTGGGACTCGGCTTCCTCGCGCGGTTCATGCGCGGCCGGGTCTGATCAGCGCCTCACCCTCAGGATCCGCGGGCTCCCGAGCCCGGCCGCGCTGAAGCGAAGCACGGTCACGTAGGCGTAGTGCCGCGCCAGCGCGGTCGTCCACAGCACGCTGCGCGCCGCCCGCCGGCTCCCGCCCGGGCAGATGCCGGTCTCGGAGCCCTGGGGGGTGAGCCCGTGCTCGTGCCCGGCGTCGTGGCGGGCAATCGGCGCAAGCGAGACCAGGAACCGCTCGCGGCGGCTGTCCGGTCGGCCGAGCCGGAGGAGCTGGGAGCAGTCGGACTCGCCGACGTAGAGCAGGTGCCCGGCGTACAGCGACGGATTGAGGAACTGGCTCGAGCCGGTCCTGCGGATGACGCGGCCGCGGCGGCGGCGCAGGTCGACGGCCGAGATCGCGCTTCCGGCGGGCCCGGTGACGCTGAAGACGACGGTGTCCCCGTTGAGCATGGGGCGGCCGACCTGGCCGCCGCCCCGCGCGCGCGTGATGTGCAGAGCCCGGCGCGGCGACGCCAGCCGGCGCCCCCAGAGCTCGCCGCGGGTGCGGTACACGAGCCAGCGGTCCGAGACGGCGAGCTCGTCGACGCCGCGGACGCGCACCGTTATCGCCGGCGCCAGGGCGTCGCGGCGGGCGACGGTCACCAGGGACCCGCGATGCCAGGCGATCAATCGCCCGCCGATCGCCGGATCCTCTCCCGGCAGCGTGACCACGCGGCCGAGGCGGCGGAGCATCCCCGTGCCGTCCGGCGCCTGCCACGCGAGGTCGTTCCCGGCCGCGCTCGGGTCGCTGCCGGAGGCGACCACGACCGCGGCCTCGGCGGGCGCGGCGGCCATCACCGCCGCGCAGGCCGCCAGGCCCGCGCCGTCGGCGAGGCGCAGGCCGCGAAGCACGAACGGGCGCTCGGCCATGAGGGCGACCGCGCGCACGCCGATCGGGCGGCGGGCCACCGGCGCCAGTGCGACGACGGGCAGCGCGCGCCCGACACCGAAGCCCAGGCCGATCACGACTCCGAGCTCGGGCTCGCCGAGGGCGACGCAGATGCCCGCGAGCGCCCATACGGCGAGCGTCAGTACGAACGTCGTGAAGCCGAGTCCCAGCAGGATCCCGTACAGCCACGCCGCCAGCGGAAGCGGGAGCGCTCGCCGCCAGGCCTCGGGCACCTGGCGGCGCACCTGCGGCACGATCCGCACTCCGCGCGCCTCGCCGAGCGCCGCGGCGCCGGCGATCGCGGCCGCCACCGCGACCGGGGCGACGGCGCCGACGCCGCGCAGGACAGCGCCGACGAGGCTGAGCGTCCCGAACGTCACCACGCCGCCGAGGAGCGCGCCGCACGCGAACGTCGCGCACGACACGAGGGTCACGCGCCGTCGCCCGCCGCCGCTCGCGAGCGTGTCGACCATCGAGAACCCACACGGCGACCAGGCGCCGGTGACCCCCGCGAGCAGCGACGTCGCGCCGAGGAGCACGGCCAACGGGGTCAGCACGGCACGTGGGTGTCGTAGAACATCGTGCAGAACACGGTTCGGCCCGAGTAGCAGTAGCCGGTCAGCGCGGCGTCTCCGTTGATGCGGTTCGAGTTGTACGAGCAGCAGTCCATGAGTCGGCGGACGTGGCCGCCGCAGCAGCGGTACCACGAGCCGTCGATCCAGGTCCGGAAGTGGCGGTCGCGCCCCGCGCGCGGGCAGATCTTCGTGCGCGGGGCGCTGGGCAGACGGTGGCCGTCGGGATCGCGCAGTGCGCGCCCGCGTTCGTCCACTGGGCGGCCGTGGCGGTCGATGGTGCGTCCGAGGTCGTCGACGGGGCGACCGTCCCGAGCGCGCAACGGGTAGCCGTGGGCGTCGATGCGCGGCAGGCCGGTGGGATGCGGGCACGACGCCGTGGTGTAGGTGTGACCGCAGAAGTGGTAGGCCTCGGCATCGCCCGGCTTGACCGCCGCGGCCACGAGCCGGCCGGCCGCGAGGCCCACGATGGCCTCGCCGGCGCGCGCGAGCAGGCCCCGACGCGAGGTGCCCTCGACGACCGCGCGGCCCAGGCGCTCGCCCGCCTCAGGCACCGGCCGCCTCGCCTTCGCGGCGTTCCGCCGTCGCGAGCACGCTCTCGAGCTGGCCCAGGGAGTTGAACGTCCCCTTCGCGAGCACGGTCCCGTCGAGCCCGAGCGCCACGGCGTAGGGGCTGCCGGGGACGTCCAGCGCCCGCCAGGCCGCGGCGTCGTGGCGCTCGTCGAAGGTCCGCAGCGCCACCGCCGGGTCGCGCCCGAAGTACTCCACCGCGGGCTCCAGCGAGCGACACATCGGGCAGCCCTCCGATGTGAAGACCGCGAGCGCGAGCCGGGCCGACGGAGCCGCGTCGAACGTCGCCAGGAGCTCGCTGCGCGAGCCGACCTCCGGACCCTCGCCCGGGATCTCGAGCGCACCCTGTGGGCCCAGGCGCAGCCGCAGCTCACCCACCTCGCGCGCCAACGCGAGAACCGCGATCGCCAACGCGGCGACACCGACCAGCGCGAGCGTGAGCCCGGCGCCCAGCCACGCCTCGGTGGTCGGCTCCACGCCGCGCAGCGACGGAACCACGGCACACGCGCCGGCCAGCCCGACGGCGCGCGCGAGGGCCAGCGCGCCGACCCGCGATCGCCCGCCCAGGCAGCCGCACGGCTCGCCCCGGCGCCCGCGCGCCAGCGCCGCCCCGAGCGCGAGCGCGAAGCCCCCGAACAGCCCGGCCGCAAGGTAGGCGGCGGCCGCGGAGCCGAGGGCCAGCCCGATCGCCAGCGCCACCTCGATTGCGATCACCGCTGCCCAGACGGCCCGGCGCACGCCGGCGCGGCGGAGCCCGTAGGTCGCGAGCGCGGCCTGGCCCGCGGACGGATCGCGGAGCTTGAGCACGGCCGCACCCGCGAGCACCGCGGCAAGCGTCCATGCGGCGAGGTCGGCGACCATCCGGCGCCTACGCTAGACGCCGCCGCGGCCGGTCTTCAAGCCCGCGGGGGCCGATGTGTCCGCGCGGAGCCCTACGGGTAGACGTCGATCCGCGTGCCGTAGTAGACCCACCCGTAGATCGAGGCGGCGTCGGGAATCGGCGTGCGGATGCAGCCGTGGCTGGCCGCGAAGAGGGGCACGTCGTGGTAGCCGTGCACGGCGTAGCCCTCGATGAAGTAGTTGGAGTCGAGCATGCCCAGCGAGTTGTAGCCGGGCGTCTTCGAGTACACGTAGTAGGAACCGAGGATCGTCGGCGTCGACGGCTTGCCGGACGAGATGTGGTAGACGAAGGCGGGCTGGCCGTGGGGGTTCAGCAGCGCGAGCACCTGGCGGGAAAGGTCGGCCTCCATGTGCCGGCCGTGGCCCGGGTACTTGGCGTGGAAACTGCCGCGCCCGACGGCGAGCAGACGGTAGACGTGCGGGACGGCGGAACCGCCGCGGGCCATCCGGTTGACCTTGCGGTAGGCGATCACCGCGCGGCCGGTCTGGTCGTCGTAGCGGCCGCTCAGGTGTACGGCGTAGCCCTCGCCCCGCAGCCGGCGCTGGAGGTATTGCACGCGGAGGCCGCCGGATCCGAAGCCGGCGGAGGGCTGGATCACATCGATGCGCGCGTTGGCCGACATCCCGGACTGCGCGGCGGTGGCGGCATGCGTCGCGGTGACCCGGACGCGGCCCGCATTGGCGAGGCGGAAGCCCGTGGACGCGCGGCCGGTGCCGCCGCGTCCGCGCCCGAAGGGAACGGTCACGCGCTTGAGCACGTGCCCGTTTCGGGTGAAGGTGAACTGCACGGCCTCGCCGGACACGAAGGTCGACACAGACGCGACCAGCGTCCAGGTCTGTCGGGCCAGGGCGACCGGGTGCCCTCCGACCCGGAAGAGGCTCGGGGTCGCGAGCGTCAACTTGGCCGCCGGCGAGTGGGTCGGCGGGGTCGGTGCCTTCGCGGCGGCCCCGGGAGCAAAGACGAGTACGGCAACCGTGCCGATGAGCGGGGCGATCCGACGCACACTCGGATCTTATGTCACGCGACGACGGACCGAGCGGCCTGGCACGCCGGAAGGTGCCTAGGCCAGCCGGGGCCGACGGCGGATCCCGCCCAGCGGCAGGATGATCGCGGCGATCACGGTCAGAGAGGTGACCATCAGCACGGGTATCTGCCAGTCCCAGTTCTGCGAGACGCCAAAGGCGAGGGAGTTGTTGAGCGCGTGCAGGGCGATGCACGGGTACAGCGAGCCCGTGCGCCAGTACAGGAGGCAGAGCACGAAGCCGAACACGGCCAGCGGCACGAGGAACGGCGCGGGCGCCGAGCCGACGTGGATGGCGCCGAACACCAGGCCGGTGAGGATCGCGGCGGGCCACACGCCCTTCCACGAGCGCAGCGCGCTGAAGAAGTAGCCGCGGAAGAAGACCTCCTCGGCGATCGGGGCGATCACGCAGACGAGCACCGCCACCGCGAGCAGGGCGACCGTGCTCTCACTCGCGCCCAGCTCGTCCGGCAGCCGGTCCTTGGACTTGATGTCGAGCACGGCGACCCATACCGCGCTGAAGGCGATGAAGCTGATCCACGCCAGCGTCATCCAACCCACGGCCGGCCAGAACCGCGTGGCGCGCAGGCCAAAGTGCCACGGTCGCGGCCGGCGTGCGATCCGGGCGAACAGCAGCGCCGCGCCGATCAGCGCGGCGTCCTGGAAGGCGGTCGCGAGGATCTCCACACTCGGCGGCGGGTGGTCGAGCGAGGCGCCCGCCGCGGCGGCGACGGCGCCGATCAGGATCGCCCCGAAGACCGCCACCACGAAGGCGGCGATGAGCGCGACCGGCGCGGTCCAGGCCGGCCAGCGCGGCTGCGGCGAGAGGCCCTCGGGGAGCTCCGGGAGCTCGGGCGGGGGGCCGGGAGGTGGGTGCGCCACCGGGGGCGGTGGCGGCGGCGGAAGGCTGCTCATGCCGAATCCAATTTACGGGCCGAGCGCTTCGAGCTCGCGCAGCGAACGGATCGTCCACACGGGCGGCTCGACCGCCGGGGGCTGGCCGTCGCGGATGACGAGGATCGGCGAGATCCCCGCGGCCCGCGCGCCCTCGACGTCCTCCTCGACCCGATCGCCGACGTGGACCGCCTCCTCCGCGGGCACGCCGGCCAGCTCGAGCGCGCGGTCAAACGCGGCCGGCGCGGGCTTGGCGGCACCCAACTCGGCCGAGCTCACGACGCCGTGCAGCAGCTTTCCCAGGCCGTCCTGCGCGAGCTGGTCGTGCAGCGAGACGTCCCAGTTGGAGACGACCACCAGACGCTGGCCGCGATCGCGCAGCTGCTCCAGCGCCGCCGGCGCGTCCGGGTACGGGCGAAAGCGCAGCGCGGCGATCATCGCGGCCTCGAGCTCGTCCAGCGGCAGCGCGTCCCGCACGCGCTCGGGCAGCGCGGCCCGCATCTCCTCGGCGCAGCGCCGGCGCAGGCGCGCGACCGCCGCGGGGCTGCTCCCCTCGAGGTGGTGCGCGCGGTAGTGCGCGATCTCGGCCACGAGCGCCGCGCCGGCCTCGGCATCGTCGACGTGCACGCCGCGGGCTGCCAGCTCTTCCCGCAGCGCCGGTACGGGGGGCTGGAGCTCGAGCAGCGTGCCGAGCGCGTCGAGCAGCACCGCGCGGACGTGGCGCGGCGTGCCGGGCGCGCGGCCGTTCACCTCAGGCAACCCACTCCCAGGCGGCGAACTGAGCGGAGGCGATCGCGAGCATCGTGGCCGAGGCCGCGATCACGGGCCGTCGCCACCCGCGGCGGTGGACGATCAGGGCCAGCCAGAGGTGCAGTGGGAACAGCACGGCCAGGAAGCGCGGGAAGGACATCAGCGGCTGGGGCGCCACCGGATAGGAGAGCGGCAGCGCCATCGCGGCCACCATGTAGCCCCCGTAGGCGATGGGAAGGCGGCGAAGCACCCCAACGGCGCCCACCAGGCCGAGGACGAGGAAGGCGAAGAGGATCAGGTTCTGGGCGGCGATCACGAACGGGTCGCCCGCGGCGATCGCGAAGTACACGGGCTGCCGCGAGCCCGACAGAAGCTGCCGCGCCCCGTCGAAGGCGGCGACCGCGCCGTCCCACACGGCGACGAAGGGTCCGGCGAAGACCCGCATCCAATCCGCCTGGGCGGTGAACGGCGCCGCCGGGTCGCCGCCCGTCAGGGCGAGGTAGCCGACGAACGCTCCGAGCCCGAGCGGCACCAGGCCGATCCACAACGCGTCGGCCCGCAGCGGAAAGCGCGGGCGCCAGGAGCGCAACCGCGGACGGGTGGGCGCCGGACCGCGCGGGCCGTACAGGTAGAGCAGCGCGAGGGGAACGACGAGCACCAACCCCGCGCTGCGCGCATCCGCGGCCAGCATCCCGAGGACGCCCGCCCACGCCCAGCGGTCGACGCGGGCCGCGTAGATCGCGCCGACCGACAGCGCGAGGAACAGCGACTCGCTGTAGACGGCGGAGAAGCAGTACGCGGCCGGGAAGACGGCGAGGAGCACCACGGCCGTACCGGCCGCATCCGCGCCGATCTCCAGCACGGCCAGACGGTGGAGGACGGTCAGGGCGACCAGCAGGGCGGCAAGCGAGACCGCGATCCCCGCCACCACAGGGGAGCCCGTCAGCGGCTTGAGGACGGCGACGAGCAGCGGGTAGAGGGGGAAGAAGGCGGCGCGGTTGGCCTCGGTGTAGCCGTCGTTGGCGATCGCGAGGTACCAGACCGCGTCCCAGCGGGCGGCCGGGGCAACCAGCCAGTCCGCCGCGCCGCCGAACGGCGCCGTCACCGCACCCGGGTCGAAGTCGCGCCAGCGACCCGACCGGCCAATGACCGCGAGGCCCACCAGGCCGGCCGCCCATACGACGAGCCGGCTCCACAGCAGCGCCCGCCAGGCGCAGGCGAGCGCCGAGCGCCACTCCGCGGGCACGGCCGAGCGGACGCGCTGCGCCGGGGCGGTCCGCGGCGCGGGTGAGGGGGGCTCCGTGGCGGGGGTGCGAGGGCGCTCCATGTCCGTCTGCGATCTTCCCATTCCGAGGCGCGAGCGGGATCATGCAAGTGCCGAGCCGCGTCTCGCGTCTGGCTAGAATCTCCCTCTCTCGCGACCGCGCATCCACCGCGGTCGCCCTCGCGTGAGGACCGCGAATGAGCCGCCGACAGCGACAGAAGCGCCGCAAGCAGCGCAACGGTGGATTCCGCAAGGGCTTCCTGATCGCCCTGAGCGTCGGAATCGTCGCCGGGTTCCTGGGCGTCCTCGGTGTGGTCGGCTACATCATCGGCGTTGCCGCCTCGGCCCCGTCGATCGACTCGCTCAAGCCGATCGACCACGGCCAGACGTCGGTCGTCTACGCCGCCGACGGCAAGCGCCTCGGCTTCATCACCTCGGACGAGCTGCGCACGCCCGTCCAATTCTCGGTCATCCCCACGGTGCTCAAGCAGGCCACCGTGGCCATCGAGGATCAGCGCTTCTACCAGCACAAGGGCGTCGACTACGAGGGCATCCTGCGCGCGGGGCTGAAGAACCTCGAGTCCGGCTCGACCGTGCAGGGCGGTTCGACGATCACGATGCAGCTCGTGCGCAACCTCTACACGGGCGACCGCAATCGCAACTTCCAGCGCAAGATCCGCGAGGCCAAGCTCGCCGAGGAGCTCGAGCGCGAGCACAACAAGACCTGGATCCTGACCAACTACCTCAACAACGTCTCCTACGGAACCGTCGGCGGCTCGACGGCGGTCGGCGTACAGGCGGCGGCGCGCGTCTTCTTCGACAAGCCGGCCAGCAAGCTCAACCTCGTGGAGTCGGCCACGCTGGCCGGCCTTCCCCAGGCGCCGTCGCTCTACAACCCCTTCCGCGATCCGCGCGTCGCGATCACGCGGCGCAACAACGTCCTGAGCAAGATGGCGTCGCTGCACATGATCAGCCAGCAGGCGGCCATCGACGCCAAGCGCCAGCCTCTCGGCGTACGCCAGAACACCTACTACTCGGCCAAGCGCGAGAACTACTTCTTCGACTACGT
>DASYIJ010000032.1:0-6243 GCA_035997675.1 Solirubrobacteraceae bacterium | reverse complement strand
ACGCTTCCGAAGCTGCTGGCCTTGGTCATGGCGCGGCGACTCTAGCCCGCAGGGGTAGGCCAGTCGATTACCTCGGGGTAATGAGCGTTCCTGTCGTGACCGGGTGACACGGCGTGGCGCTACCGGCTTTCGAGGGCACGTTGACCCACCCCCACGCGGTCTGAGACGATCGCGATCGGCGCCGAGGAGGAGGCCAGCTGCCGTGCACTCGAGACTCGTTGTCGCCATCTGCATCGTCGGGCTGGGCGGGGCCTTGGCGGGGTGCGGGTCGAGCAGCAAGACCACCTCGAAGAGCACGGCCGCCGCCCCGTCCACCACGGCGACGGCGTCGGCGGCCGTGGGGCCCGAGGGACGGTATTCGGTGACGCTCACCCCGGCGCAGTTGCACGTGACGGGCAGCCCGCCGCCCGGCACGTGGAGCCTGGCGCTGGGGCGCCGAACGGCGGAAATCCTGGATCCGAAGGGCAGCGGGACGACTTTGACGGTGAAGGCGCTCTCACCCACGCAGGTGACGTTTGCGCCCGACGGAGGTTGCGAGGCCCCCGGAGGCAGACGACAGGACAGCGTGTTTCGGATCACGCAGACCAGCGCCGGCGTGCGCTTCTCGGTCATCAGCGCGTCGTGCCCCAGCGACGTCGCCGTGCTGACCAGCGCCGTATGGCGTAGGGGGTAGCCGCCGTCTACGGCGCCGTGTGCCCGGTCCAGGTGGTGCCGTCCCAGTAGCGCAGACGTGCCTGGCGCCACGGGTCGTCGTACCAACCGGGCGGGGTGGCGGCCGGCGCGGGAGCCTGCACGGCCGCGGGAGCGGGCGCCGGACCGGAGGACGACGCCGGGGCGAACGGGTTCCCCTGCACGGGCGCGCCGGTGGCGGCGGACCCCTTCGATCGGTCCTGTCGCCGCGCGATCACGAGGATGATCGCGCCGATGATCACCGGCACGATCACGTAGCCCGCGGCGCGGCCGATGTCGTAGGCCGTGCTGGCGAGGGGGACCACCGCGGAAGTCAGCATCAATGCGTGATCCGGACCTGCGTGCCCAGCGGCACCTCGCGTACCAGGCGACGGGCAACCGTCGCGTCGATCCGCATGCATCCGAGCGATACGGGCTGGCCTACGCTCGAGGGATCGTTGGTGGAGTGGATGGCGAGCCGGTCGCCACCGCCCCACCCCTGCGGGATGCGGGTCTGGTGCCCGGTGAGCGCGAGCACGCAGCAGGCGTAGGGCGACCCCGGTCGGCTGATGAGGAGCTTGTCGGTGACGGCGAACAGGCCGGCCGGCGTCTCGTGGCCGGGCCGGCCGACGGCCATCTTGGTGCGTACGATCACGCGCGACCCGTGACGCACGACCAGCTGACGCCGCGGGACGATCGCCTGGATCGACCAATCGGTGCGGAAGAGCCGGGCGGCGCCGGCCCGGATCCAGCCGACGCGGCCGTTGGACAGCTGAGAGGTCAGCACCCCGAGCCACCCGTTCTGCTGCCCGACCACGGTCACGACCTGGGGCGAGTTGAACGAGGTCTTCGCCGGCATGGTGCCGACCGTTCGCCCGCCCGGGGAGGACCGCAGCGGCGTGCCGCGCGGGACGTAGGCCGTCAGGGTGCCCGAGCTCGGCGCCTTCGCGGCCGTCGTGGTGGTCCCGCCACCGCCGCTGACGGCGGCGGGGACGGCGCTCTGCGCGACCTTGAACGGCGATGCGGGAGGGGCGTTGGAATAGCCCTGGTCGGCGCCGCCGCCACAACCGGCGAGCAGGACCCCGGCCGTCAGGACTCCGGCGGCGACCCGGGCCGCCCGCACGATCATCCCCGCGCGCCGTCGGTCGCCCCGGCGTGCAGTGAGGCGACCCGCTCGCGAGCATCGGCCAGCCCCAGGCGCCCGAGGGTCTCATCCGCCAGCGCGAGGTAGTCGGCGCCGAGGTCGGGGCGGTGGTCGAGGATCGAGACCGCGCGCTCGGCCGACTCCGCGTAGGCGATCGACGAGCGGATCGTGGTGTCGAACACGCGCTCGCCGAAGTGCTCGGTCAGCGTGTCGTAGACCTCGCGTGAGTGGATCGTGCGCATGTCGGCGATGTTGAGCACGACGCCGAGCCAGGCCAGGTCGGGATTGAGGTTGTCGCGAGCCAGGTCGATGACCTCGATCGCCTGCTCGACGCCCTGCAGCGCGAAGTACTGCGCCTCGGCCGACAGGAGCGCGTGATCGGCCGCCACGAGCGCGTTCACGGTCAGCAGCCCGAGCGCCGGTGGGCAGTCGATCAGCACGATGTCGTACGCGCGCTGCACATCGCGCAGCGCCCGCCGCAGGGTCAGCTCGCGCCCCATCTTGCCGGCCAGCGTGAGCTCGGCCTCGGCCAGCTGGAGGTTGGCCGGGATGACGTCGTCGTGGATCGCCTCGGACGCCTGGGCGCGCCCCGTGAGCACGTCGGCGGCGGTCGGCTCGGCCTGCGGCTCGACATCGAAGTAGTCGGACAGGTTGCCCTGCGGGTCGAGGTCCACGGCCAGCGTCTCCAGCCCGACGCGGCGGAAGATGTCGGTGAGCGTCCGGACGGCCGTCGTCTTGCCGGTTCCGCCCTTCTGGGAGAGGACCGCGATCGTCTCAGCCATCCGACGCGACTATAGAGGGACGCGGCGGCCGCGGTGGCGGCCGTTCAGCCCGTGACGGTCTGGGTGCTGGAAGGCGCCTCGGCCGCGGCGTCGGCGCGGGCGGGCGTCGTGTCGATGAAGCGCAGGGAGTGGCGGCCGACGAGGATCTCGTCGCCGTCCTTGAGGGCGTGCCACTCGACCCGCTGGCCGTTGACGAACACGCCGTTGAGGCTGCGATCGTCGAGCACGCGGACGCCGTCGGCCTGGCGCACCACCAGCGCGTGGCGGCGCGACACCGTCGGGTCGTCGAAGCGCAGGTCGGCGGCGAGCGAGCGGCCGATCCGCGTCCACTCGCGCGTCAGCGCGACGATCACGACGCGGTCGCCGGCATCGTGCGCGAGGTACTGGCCGGGGTCGGAGAGCAGGTCGGTGCGCGCCTGGCCCAGCCAGTCGGGCCGGTCGTCCTCGGCCTCGTGAGGCTGCTCGCCGGCGAACCCGGGCGCGGAGAAGAGCGACGCGCGGACGAACTCCTCGCCCCCGCAACCTGGGCATTTCGGCAGCGTGTCCTCTGCGGCGAGGGAGACGACGTAGTCGCAGTTCTGGCACTGAAACGAGCCGACGCCCGCCAGCGTGCCGGAATGAAATGGCTCCACTTGCTCCTCTCCGAGACGGCGGGATTCCACCGTCGTCGGCCAGGGAGTCTACTCGGATCGTCAATTTTCGACCGGCCCGAAAGGTCGCGTGTTCAGGCCATTGGAAGGGTTCGTCCGGGGTGCAGCGAAACCTCCGGCATGACCCTGTTCGGCGATCCCGACTCGCTCGAGCGCGAGTTGCGGCGCGCCGCCCTGCACCGCCTCGACGCGGGCGAGTGCCGCTGCGTCGACTGCCGGCGTACCCCCCTGCCGGGCGAGAACATCCACGTGTACGAGGACGGACGCGTGATCTGCGAGCTGTGTCGGCCGCATCGCCGCGAGGAGCCGATCCGCTGCGAACGGGTGCACGGACTCGAACGCGGGCTGGCCGTCCGTGTCGTTCGCGCCGCCTGAGCCCCGCGCCACGGCGCATACAATCCGCGGCCGTGGACCCCACGACCGTCAGCGTCACCGTCGCGCGCCGTCGCGATGAGGTGTTCGAGTACCTCGCGGACATCGCCAACCACGCGGAGTTCACCGACCACTTCCTCGTCGACTGGCACCTGCTTCGGGAGGACACCTACGGCGAGGGGGCGGGAGCCCGCTTCCGGATCAAGATTCCCTTCAACCGCTTCGACTGGGCGGACGTGTCCTTCATCGAGGTCGAGGCGCCGTACCGGATCGTCGAGCGCGGCCGGACCGGGAAGTACAACCGGATCCGGACGCTGGGGGAGTACCGGCTGACCCCGCTGGCGTCCGAGCTGACGAAGATCGAGTTCACGTTCGAGTCGGCGCCGGGGAACCTCGCCGACCGCATCATGGAGTCGTTCGGCGCGCGGTCGTGGCTGCGGCGCAAGAACCGTCGCGCGCTCCGGCGTCTGCGCACGATCCTCGAGGAGGACCGGCTGCGGGGCAAGCGCCCGACGCTCGCGGGCGGATAGGATCCCGGCGCCGTGAGACCGCGCCCGCGCCACATCGCCGCCGCGTTCGCCGTCCTGATCCTGGCGCTGCCGCTGGCCGCGTGCGGGCGCAAGAAGACCACGACCTTCGGCACGACCGAGGGGACCTACCTCGATGTCGGCCCGATCGCCTACCAGGTGCAGGTCTCCCGGATCCTCAATCCGCAGGACATCGAGGACCGCGACTACATGCAGGGCGTGCAGGGGACGCTCGCCGCCGACGAGGTCTGGTTCGCAGTCTTCGTGCGCGGCCAGAACACGAGCGACAAGACGCAGCCGGCCGCCGACAACTTCGAGATCACGGACACGCTCAACAACACCTTCCGACCCGTTGCGATCGCCAAGGCCAACCCGTTCGCCTACAAGGCCCGGCCGGTCGCCCACGGACAGCTGATCCCGTCGGGATCAAGCGCGGCCGGCGCGGGCGTCGTCCAGCAGGGCGCGATGCTGCTGTTCAAGGTCAAGCTCTCCTCGCTCTCCAACCGGCCTCTGGAATTCCACATCAAGAGTCCGACGGTGCCGCAGAAGGAGGGCACCGTCGAGCTCGACGTCTAGCCGCCGCTCCGAGACGGCGCAGTTGCGGCCACCGAGGGGCTAGCCGCGCAGGAACAGGGCGACGGCCTGCGTTCGGTTCCTGACCCCGAGCTTGCTCAGGACGTTCCTGACGTGCGATTTGACGGTGCTCAGCGCGATGACCAGGCGGTCGGCGATCTCCTGGTTGGTCGCACCCTCGGCCATCATCTCGAGTATCTCGATCTCCCGCGCGGTCAGTAGGCGGTCGAGTGACAGGTCGTCCTCGTCCGGGCGATCGTCCCCCTCGCGCGCAGCGGAGCTGCCCGGGGCCGCCGACCCCGGGACGTGACTGTCCCGCCCCCCGGCGTGGGCGCCCTCCTGGCCGCCGGTCGTCGCCGGACGCAAGTCCGATCTCCCCCCATCCATCTGCACGGGCTGGACTATTCATGGGGGCACCGGTCCGGCGCTATCAGTCGAAAGACTGATTTACGGTGGCGCGGGCACGGCTTGAGGGGGCCGTCAAGCCGCCGCGGCTACTTCACGCGCGCAAGCGCCGTCTGCAGGACCTGGGCGGCGACCGGGGCCGCGAAGTCGCCGCCCGCGCCCGCCTTGACGACCAGCACCCCGACCGCGACACGCGGGTTGCCGGCCGGTGCAAAGGACGTGAACCAGGCGTCGCTGTTGTTCGGGTCCTCGTTGGCGCCGGGCGGCCCGCCCAACTCGGCGGTCCCGGTCTTGCCGGCCACGGTGACCCCGGGCAGCTGTGCCTTCACGCCCGTTCCCGAGCGCACGACCTCGATCATCAGGCCTCGGATCGTGCGGGCGATCCGACGGCTCGTCACCCGGGTCACGCGCGGGAACTGCCCGCGCAGAAGCGTCGGATGCGCACGGACTCCGTTGTTGGCGATGGTCGCGCCGACCGACGCCATCTGCAGCGCCGTCGCCAGCACCATGCCCTGGCCGATGGCGGTCGACCCCACCGCGAGGTCGTCGCCGATCTGGTCGCCCGACGGAATCGAGCTCGCCGCCGCTCCCGGGATCGACGGCTGCTCGTTCCAGCCGTACTTCTCGGCGGTCTGCACCAGACGCTTGGCCCCGACCTTCGCGCCGAGGGGAGCGAACACCGAGTTGCACGACTCGGCGAAGGAGTGCACGAAGCTGCCGCCGCATGACTCGCCGCTGGCGTTGGACAGGGGCACGCCGGACAGCACCGCGGCGGTCTCGACGGGGAACTGGTCCGTGAGCTTGACCTTTCTGTCCTCCAGCGCGGCGGTCGTCGTGATGATCTTGAACGTCGAGCCGGGAGGCTGCAGGCCGTCGAGCGCGATGCCGGACAGCGCCAGCACCTGGCCGGTCTGCGGGCGGATGACCGCGACCGCACCGAGGCGGCCGCCGAGCGCGGAGGTCGCGGCGTCCTCGATCTTGAGGTCGATCGTCGTGCGGACGTCCTTCGCCCGCTGCGGCTGGGAGCGCGCGAGCACGCGGTTGCCCGCCAGCAGCCGGCCGCCCGGCGTCCCGGCGAGCTGGCCCTGCAGGCCCTGCTCGAGTCCCGACGTGCCGACCTG
>DASYIJ010000017.1:0-3134 GCA_035997675.1 Solirubrobacteraceae bacterium | reverse complement strand
GCCCGGGATCGAAGACTGGCTCGTCAGCGGCGACGTCGCGATCTCGACGAGGCATGCGCGGACGAGCGCGCACGGCAGCGCGCGAGCCGGGCGCGGCACGCCGCGGAAGCGGCCACGACGGCCGCCGCGGTCTCCGGATGTCACGCGCCACCCTCGGTGCCCAAGCTCTTGTTATCGCGGCAGCAAGTGGCCGAGTTCGTGGATCGAGCGCTGGCTCGGTCACGCGCCACCCTCGTGTGTTGCGTTGCACGCCCAGAGACAGGGCTCGTTGCAGATCGGTTGGCAGTAGATCGGCTGGGCCGAGGCCGGCTCGTTGCAGATCGGTTGGCAGTGAGCCGCACGGCTGAGGTGGGCTCGTTGCAGAGGCGTTGGCAGTAAGCCGCGCCCGGTGGCCGGTGGAGAGCGCCTGGCGGCGCTGTTCGGAGCCGCGCAGGGTCAGCTTAGAACGGGTCGGCGCGGCGCTCGCGGGCGAGCCGGGCAAGGACGCGGCGACGATAGGCGTCGAGGATCTGGCCGAGTTGGTCGCAGGCGTGGGCCAGGACGCGGGCGGCGGTGACCTCGTCGGTCTCGTCGAGGAAGAAGTCGCCTTGGATCGCGACGTGATGGGCGCGGAGGGCGTTGCCAGCAACCGCCGCGGCGAGGTCGAGCAGAAGGAGGGGGCCGAGCGGCGGCTCGGCACGCAGGTCGGAGGGCGGGGGCAAGCGGACCGAGCGGCGGCCGGACGTCATGGCCAGAGGTCCTTGCGCGCGGCGATGATGTGCTGGACCGAGACGGCGGCGTGGCCGGCAGCGGCGGCGTAGTCGAGGGACTTGAGGGCGAGGTCGTCGGTCGCGCGCAGGTTGCCGCGGCCGATTTCGAAGAGCGCATCGAGGGAGCGGTCGTCGAACGGGGTGCGGGCGGCGCCGGCGACGGCGCAGCGGTGGGCGATGTACTGGGCGAGCTCGTCGCGCGAGAGCAGACGGAGCTGGGCGTAGTGGATGATGCGGCGGGCCATGGCCTCCTGATCATCGCGCGCGAGCAGCGCGCGGAGCGGCGTCTGGCCGGCGAGGACGAGCGAGAGCACGAGGCGGCTGTCCATGTCGAAGTTGGTGAGGATGCGGAGCATGCTCAAGACGTCGGGACGGAGCTCGTGGCTCTCGTCGAGCAGGAGCACGGGCCGGCGGCCCTCCTCGTGCGCGGTGGCCTCGAAGCGCTCCTGCAGGCGGCGGACGAGCATCGGGTAGGAGCCGGCGGGCTGGGCGCCGCACGCGACGGCGATCTCGCGGCACATGTCGCGCTTGGACAGACCCGTGACCTTGACGTAGTGGACGTGGTAGCGAGCATCGGGCAGGTCGTCACGCAGGCGGCGGAGCAGCGCGGTCTTGCCGGTACCGGCCGGGGCGATCACCGCCGCGGACATGCGGGCCTCGACGGCGGCGTGCAGGCCGGTGAGCGCCTCGTCGAGAAACGGCAAGCGGAGGAGCTGGTCGGGAGTGATCTCGCGGGTGAACGGGACAGCGTGGCAGCCGAAGGCGGCGCGCAGGTCGGTGGGTTTGGCGGGGACAGGGGCAAGCTTGGTCATCGGGATCTTCCTTTGGTCGTGGACGAGCGGGTCGGGGTGTGCGGGAAGCCGCCGTCGGGACCGACGACGGGCGCGAAGTCGCGTGCAAAGGCAATCTGGGCCGCGGTCCGCGGCGCACCCTCGTCGTCGTCGGGCGGCGGCGCGGGCGGCACTCCGCGGCGCGAGACCGCGTTGTGCGCCAGATCGACCGGCGCGAGCGTGACGAGCTTGCCGTCGTGGACGACCGACAGCGCGCCGGAGAGCAGGTGCCTGCCGACGGTGATCTCGGTGCCGGCGTGACCGCGCGGCACCTCGTAGTCGGTGCTCGCGTACGAGATGACGTTATCGGCGGAGACCTTGCGGGTCTCGGTGACGACGAAGCGGTCGGCGAGCTCGGCGTCGGTGGTGGGGAACCGGAGCGCGCGGGTGTCGGCCTCGAAGCGGTCGAGCGGCGTCTGGCCGTCGAGGGCCTCGTGCGGCTGCCGGTTGTACTGGTGGTCGAGGAAGTGGGACAGCCGCAGCTCGAGCGCGCCACAATCGTCGTCGACGTCGGCGGCGCCGGGCAGGCCGCGCAGGACCTGGGCCTGCGCCGTCTGGTTGAATTTCTCGATCTTGCCGTGGCCCTCTGGATAGGCGGCGGTGCCGAGCACGAGGTGGATATCGAGGCGGTGGCAAGCGGCGGCGGTGTCGTCGGCGCGGAAGCCTGGGCCGCGATCCAGGAACAGGACGTCCATGAACCCGAACCGCCGGAGGACGACATGCAGGCCGCGCAGGAACAGCTCGGCGGTCTCGTCGGTGCCGACCACGACGCCGAGCCCGAACCGGGTGGCGTCGTCGAGGAAGAACACGGCCACGCGCTTCCTGCGCCGGACGCCAGCGCGGAAGTGCTTACCGTCGGCGAGCACCATCATCATGCGGTGCGGGTAGGCGAACCGGCGCCGGTCGGCCTCCTGCTTGGCGGGCACGCGGCGCAGCGGCAGGCCGAGGCGGACGCACGCGCGCCAGACCGACGTCCGGTCCACGCGCTGGTGCGGCCCGATCACGCCGAGCTGGAGGGCGCGCCGGATCAGCTCGGGGACCGAGGCGTAGCGATCTTCGGCCTTCTCCGCCGCGAGGAAGTCGAGTAGCGCGGTGGGCAGGGCGCGCGAGATCACGGGCGCGGCCGGCTCGGGGACTGCCGGCTCGTCGCGGTCGTCCTCCGCGAGCCAGCGGTAGACCGAGCGAACCGAGACGGTCGTCGACTCACCGGCGGGCGTCTGGTGGGTCTGCGCGGCGACCGCGCGAACGGCCGCGTCCATCCCTTGCCCCGAGAGCGCGCGGGCCGTCACCGCCGAGACGATCTGGTAGCGGAACAGCGCCTCGGGCGAGAGCACGAGCGGCGTGCGCGGCGGTTTGCGATCGGCCATGGTCTGCGCCTCGATCCGCGCGATCTGCGCAGCCCCGCGCCGGCCGTGCACGACGCAGAATTCGTAGCGCCGCCGCTGGCGATCCTGACTCACCCGGCGGGTGCGCCGCGACCTGGGAACACCTGACCGCGCGTGCCCCGGCTCGCCCGATCCCAGCGCGTCACCGTCCCCCAGCACCCGGCGTACAC
>DASYIJ010000355.1:0-6912 GCA_035997675.1 Solirubrobacteraceae bacterium | reverse complement strand
CCGAGGCTGGCGGTCACCAGCTCGAGCGCCTTGCCCGGCCCGACCTTGGTACCGGACAGGGTGGTGAGGGAGTTGAAGCCCGACTCTATGCCGCCGGCGACAACGGCCACGACGCCCATCAGGACCAGCGCGAATGCGGCGTAGCTGACGGCGGCGAGGACCTTCCCGGCGAAGATCTGGCCACGGTCCAGCGAGCGGGTGAGGATCGTCTTGAGCGTCCCGTTGTGATCCTCGGACGCGAAGATGTCACCGGCGACCAGCGAGGTCACCAGCGGGAACAGCCAGATCGAGCCGAAGATGAGGACCACGAGCGGGATCGCGAAGCCCGACTGGCGCACGTAGCGGCCGAAGAGGATGCCCTCCGGCTGTCCGTTCTGGAGTGCGAGCGCGATGACGAAGATCAGGGGGATGGCCACCGCGATGGCGAAGCCCATGTACGTGCGCTTCTGGGAGCGCAGCTTGCGCAGCTCCCAGCGGTAGACCGTGGCGACGCCCGGGCTGCTCACGCTGCCTCCGCGGGCACGCGCTGCGCCACCGGCGACCCGTTCGTTCCCTCGCCCTCGGTCAGCCGGAAGAACAGCTCCTCGAGGGTCGCGCCGGTCGGCGCGAGGGTGGTGATGCCGACCCCGGCCTCGACGATCGCGATCGACAGCGCCGCCACGGCCTCGTCTTCGTCGGCGGCGAAGCGGACCTCGTGGCCGTCCAGGCGCACCTGCTTGATGCCGGCCTGGGCCTCGCAGATCTGCACGGCGCGGGCGGCGTCCGTCGTGCGCAGGCGATAGCCGCCCCCGGCGGTGCGCTTGAGCTCCGCCAGCACGCCCTCGTAGACGATCTGGCCGGAGCGGATGATCGCGACGCGGTTGCACATCTCCTCGACCTCGGTCAGCTGATGGCTGGACAGCAGCACCGTCACCCCGCGCTCCGACAGCTGCCCGATGAGCGTGCGCATGTCGCGCATGCCCGGCGGGTCCAACCCGGTGGTCGGCTCGTCGAGCAGCAGCAGGCGGGGAGCGCGCAGCAGGGCCGCCGCGATGCCGAGCCGCTGGCGCATGCCGTGTGAGTAGCCGCCGACCTTGTCCTTCGCGCGGCCGGCGAGCTCCACGGTGTCCAGGGCCTCGTCGACCCGGCGCGGCGCCTCGCCGCCGTCGAAGGCGGCGAGCAACTCGAGGTTCTTGCGACCGGTCAGGTACGGGTAGAAGCGCGGCGCCTCGACGAAGCCCGCCACGCCCTGGAGCGCGCGGGCACCGTCGTGGAGTGGGTTGCGGCCGAACAGCCTCGCGCTTCCCTCCGTGGGGCGGATGAGGCCCAGCAGCATGCGCAGCGAGGTGGTCTTCCCGGCTCCGTTCGGGCCGAGGTAGCCGTAGACGTCGCCGGTCTCGACCGTGAGGTCCACATGGTCCACGGCCACGATCGCTCCGTAGCGCTTGACCAGACCCTCGGTCTGAACCGGCGGCGCGTCCACGTCCATGGGCATCAGGCTAGGCGCCCGGCTCTCGCCCGCCTAAAGCCCCCGGGCGGCGGCCTCGGCCGCCTGCGGCGGCACCGAGCCGATCACGACGTACGACACGCCGCCGCGGTCGAACTGGACCACCGTGCCCAGCGCGGTCGCGAGCTCGGTCCCGGTGGCGCCGTTGATCGACAGCGTCGGCAGGCGCGCCTGGCCCTCGCCGTCGGTCTTGCCCTTCGGCGCCTGGGACTGCGTGGCCTTCTTCGGGTCGACCTGCCGCTCGATCACGGCGATGCCGCCGAGGTTCTGGCCGTAGGTGACCAACGCGGCGGGGTGGCCGCCCCAGTCGAGCAGCTGAGCGTCCTTCCGCGGGAGGCCGGCGAGCTTGGCCGGAGCCGAGAGCTTGAACGGCACGGCGGCGTCGACGGCGGCGATCCCGTGCACCTTGGAGGCGGCCTTGGCACGGCTCTTCGCGCCCTTGACCTTGGTCTTCGCGTCAGCGGTGTTGGCGCCCGAGGGCTGGCTCACCTTGACGACCTTGGCCTTGGGCGGCGGGGAGATCGAGAAGTCGCTCGTCGGCACGGTGCCGAACTTGACGTTGGTGGCGGACAATTCGAGCACCGGGGTGTTCGAGCCCTGCGCGTAGACGGCGGCGCGGAGCGGGACGCCGTTCACCGCGTCCCAGCCGACCTCGACGGCGCCCAGCAGTCCACCGTCGTGCTTGGGGCCGACGCGGAGCGTGTAGGCGGACTGGCCGGCCACGGTGCTCGGGATCGCGCCCGAGAGCACGGCGTCGTGGGCCGCCTCGTTGATCTTCTTGGTGATGTCGGCGACCGTGGGAATGCCGTGGTCGGCCTTCTTGGTCCCGGCCTTCTCGGCCTTGTGGGCCGGCAGGGTGCCGCGGTAGACGGTGTTCGAGGGAGCGTCGTAGGCCCACCAGCTGCGGTCGTTGACGACGAGCTGCGAGTCGCCGCCACCGCTGCCCGACTGGAGCTCGAGGCGCAGATGGTCCTTGGTCGCCCACAGGCGCCCGGTGGCGCCCTTGAGCAGCGCATTGCCGCCCTGGATGCTCGAGTCGTCGATCAGCTTGTTGGTGAACGAGATGTCGGCCGTCACGCCCTTGACCGCGGGCGCGCCGAGCGCGTCGTGGATGGCCACCGGAAGCGCCTTGTCGGGCGGCTTCGGTGCGCTGGAGGTGACGGCGACGGCGACGGCGGTGCCGCCGGCGGCGATGAGCCCGACGGCGGCGATGAGAGCGATGAGGCGGGATGTGGGAAGGCGGCGAAGGAGGTTCATGTCACGGGACGGTAACCGGGCTCTCTGAGAGTCGCTTGAGAGCAGGCAGATCGAGCGTGAAGCGCGCTCCGTCGATGTCGAGCCGCCCGCCGTGGCGCTCGGCGATCGCCGCGACGATGGCGAGGCCCAGCCCCGATCCCGGCCGCTCGCTCGCCTCCCGGCCGCGCCAGAAGCGCCGCACGGCCAGCTCCGCCTCGGCCGGCGCTATGCCGGGGCCCTCGTCGGCCACCGACAACCGCGCCCGTCCGCCCGAGGCCCGCAGCTCGATCGTGATCCGCCCGCCGTCCGGACCGTGCACCCGCGCGTTCTCCAGCAGGTTCTCGAGGGCGCGCTGCAGCGCGTCGCGCTCTCCGGAGACGGCAACGGGCTCGCGCGCGCCGACGTCGACGTCGGACCCGCGGCGGGCGGCGTCGTCGACGACCTGCTCGAGCGCGACGACGTCGTGGGGCGCCTCGCCGCCGGCCGCGCGCTCAAGCGTCAGCAGGTCGTCGAGCAGGCGCCCGAGCCGCGCCGCGTCGGACTCGAGGTCGGCCAGCGCCTCGCGGTCGGCCCCGTGGCGAGCGATGTACGCGGCGTTTCCGCGAAGCGCCGTGAGCGGGGTGCGCAGCTCGTGGGAGGCGTCGGCCAGGAAGCGCCGCTCCGTCTCTCGCGCGCGCTCCAGCGCGGCCAGCATGCGGTTCAGCGTGCGGGCGAGCTCGCCGACCTCGTCATGGGTCTGAGGGTCCGGTAGACGCTGCGCCGCGTCACCCGTGGCCTCGATGCCGCCCGCGGCCGCCGACAGGCGACGCAGCGGCCGCAGCCCACGGGTCGTCAGCAGCGCCGCGGCAAGCGCGCCGAGCAGTGCCGCGCCGCCCGCGCTCAGCGCGATCAGGGATCGCAGGCGGTTGAGCGCGTCGTCGATCTCGGCGGTACTCGACGCGACCAGCACGGCACCGCCGGCGACCGGCCCGCCGGCGTCGGCGATCGGCGCCACGTACAGGCGAATCGGTTCGGTGCCCAGGCGTGCGTCCCGGTAGCCCGAGCGCCCCTTGGCGATGGCCTCCCGCTCGAGCGCACCTCCGGGCAGCAGCCGGCCGCCGAGCGAGGAGGAGCGCCCCACGATGCGCCCCAGGCGGTCGACGACCTCGACGCTGAGCTCGCGGCCGCCCAGCGGGGCGTCGAGCGTTCCCGGCGCGGTCAGCAGGGCCGGCGCCGACACGCTCAGGCGCGCGACCTGGCCGGCGCGCTGACGCAGCGAGCGGTCGAGCGAGGAGTGCAGCTGGCTCGACAGCAGCAGCTCGACGGCGATGCCCAGCAGCGCCACCGCGGCCAGCGTGGCCAGCGCGGCGGCGCCGATGAGGCGGAATCGCAGCGTCGCGGGTCTCACCGGCGCAGCGTGAACCCCACCCCGCGGACCGTGTGGATGAGCGGGGGATCGCCGAGCTTGCGGCGCAGGTAGCCGACGTAGCGGTCGACGACGTTCTCGCTCACGGGCTCGTCCCACACCTGCGCCAGGGCCATCTCACGCGTCACCACGGTGCGCGGGTTGCGCATGAGCAGCTCGAGGAGCTCGGCCTCTCGCGCCGTCAGGTCGATCCCGCGGCCGGAGCGCGACACCGTGCGGGTCTCGAGGTCCAGTGCCAGCTCCCCGACGGCGAGGTGCGCGGCGCCCGCCGCCCCGCGCCGCGTGAGCGCGCGCACGCGGGCGATGAGCTCCTCGACAGCGAAGGGCTTGGTCAGGTAGTCGTCGGCGCCCGCGTCCAGGCCCTCGACGCGGTCCGCGATGGCATCGCGCGCCGTCAGCAGCAGGATCGGAGCGGTGACGCCCTTCCCGCGCAGGCGCTCCGTGACGGCCAGGCCATCGAGCCCCGGCATGGCGACGTCGAGGATCACGAGATCGGGCACCTCGCGCTCGACGGCCGCCAGGGCCGCCCCGCCGTCGGCTGCCGTGGTCACGGCGTGGCCCTCCGCCGACAGCGTGCGCTCGAGCATGCGCCGGACGGGCGGGTCGTCGTCGACGACGAGAACGTGCTCGCTCATCGCGGCCCAGGATCGCAGACGGGGAAGCGCGGGTGGTCGGATTCCGGAATCCTGCGGCGACGCGGTACGCTCGCGCGCTCGTGGCCGACGACGACGCAACCGGAGCCCCAGACGGCCCGCTCGAGTGCTCCGCCTGCCGGGGCACCGGGAAGGTGATCTCGGCGCTCGGCGGCGACGAGAAGCCCGTCACGTGCCCGTGGTGCGAGGGCTCCGGGCACTACGACCCCGAGCACGACGCCCAGGCCGCCGGACGGGTGCTGCGCGGCGACGAGCCCGCCTGACGACGCTGGACGCTTAGGCCGCTCTCGGGCGCGCAATTTCATGCCCTGGGGCCAGGGCACCGATACCCCTTCCATGGCTCCTGGTGGCGACCGCATCCCTGCTCGGCGGGCGCGCCGGGCGCTCTGCGCGCTCGCCACCGCCGTCGTGGCGGGGATGGCCCTGCCGGCGGGTGCCGCCGCCGCCTGCGACCCCTTGCTCCCGGCCGAGGGCATCACCACGCCGGCAACGGGCTGCGAGGTCACCGCTGCCTTCCACGTCGTCCCGAACGTCACGCCGGTTCGACTCAATCCGGGCGACACGCTCTTCGTCGACGGATCGGACTCCTCGAGCACGGTGGGACCGATCGCCAGCTGGGCCTGGGATTGGGGCAGCGGCACGTTCGGCCCCGACAGCGGCTCCGCGACGGCCAGCCAGGCGTTCCCGACGCGCAACGTCTACGACGTCCGGGTGCGGGCCACCGATGGCGCCTCGACGCCGAACGTGCAGGCCTCGGCACCCACACGCGTCCTGGTCGCCTACGCGCTGACCGGCGACTTCACGGCGACGGCGACCGCCCAGGCGCGCACCTTCGACTTCAACGCCTCCGCGACCGAGACCGGCGCGGCGTCGATCTCCTATCAATGGGACTTCAACGGCGACGGGGTCTACGACACGTCCCCGAGCTCGACCGCGAGCGTTCAGCACACCTACCCGAGCGACGGCAACTACACCGCCAAGCTCCTGATCACCGACGACCTCGGCCAGACGGTGCTCGCCGTCCACGGCGTCAGCGCGTTCAACCAGCCCCCGTTGCTCACCACGGCCTCGGTCGCGCCGAACCCGGCCTTCGTCGGGGCGCCCGTCACCCTCACGGCCAACGCCTCCGACGCCGACGGCACCATCGTGAGCTACCTCTGGGACATCGACGGCAACGGCAGCGCGGACTGGTCCTCGCCGGCCGCTCCGGGCGGCGCCACCTTCCAGGTCGCCTACCCCAACCCCGGCACGATCCCGGTGCGCATCGGCGCCCAGGACGACAGCGGCGGCGTCACGTGGCAGACCATCCTGTTGACGGTCAACCTGCCGGGCGGGGGCAACGGCACGATCGACGGCGGCGGCGCGCTCGGGCTGGGCGCTCCCGGCACGGCCACGGGCCCCGGGGCCGGCAGCGGTGGCCGCGGCGGAGTCGGTTTCACCGCCAGTCTGGGTGGCACCCCGTTCCAGCGGCTCAAGATCGTTCGCAAGCGAGGGGTGTCGTTCACCTGCAGCGCGTCGCACGCCGCGACCTGCTCGGTCAGCGTCTGGCTGGCGGCCAAGGACGCGCGCGCCCTGCGCGTCAACCGCAAGGCCAAGCGCCCGATCGTCCTGGCGGCGTTCCGCGCCGACATCGCGGCCGGGAAGACGGTCGGTTTCACCCTGAAGGCGAGCGGCAAGCTCAGGAGCGCGCTCGCGCGCACGCGCAAGCTCGCGCTGACGTTCCAGGGTGTCGCCACGGAGAAGGGCTCGGCACGCCGCCTGAGCCTCTCTCGCGTGATCGTCCTGCGCCGCTGACGGGCGCGGCCGGGCCCAGGCGGACCTGCTCCGATCCGGGTCAATCAAACGTTGATCTTCGTGCGTGAGCGTCCACCTGGTCTCAAGTGCGCGGTGCTGCAAGTCGATACCGCATGTGCCAGAGCCAAGTGTGAAAGGCAAACCGTCCGCGAGGGCGGGACGCAAAGCCACGGGCCTTGGTCGGACGGGTCAGATCGTTCGACGAGGAAGCCGGGCTGCCACTGGGGCAAACGCAGTGCGTCGCTCCCGACGGCATGGACCACCTGGATTTGGCGGCAAGGACAGGCCCACCGGAATCCACACAAGGAGGATTCACCCACCATGCTGCAGAAGCTCCG
>DASYIJ010000347.1:0-8306 GCA_035997675.1 Solirubrobacteraceae bacterium | reverse complement strand
GACATCCCGCTCAGTATCCCGCAGGCGACGCGGAGTGGTCGGCTAGCGTCGGGGCTTCTTGGCCCGCGGCGGTTTCGCGGGGAACTCAGAGCGCTCGGCGGCGGTCATCTTCCGGATGACGAGCGACCCGTCCTTGACCTGCTGGCGGATGAGCTCGAGCTTCTCCTCGCGACGTGCCTCGGCCTTCCGCTGCACGGGACTCTGCTGCTGTTGCGGCTTGCGCTTGGGGGGTTGATCAGCCATGGAACCTGACGAAATAGACGCGTGACATATGCCACGACCAAGCCTATCCACCGTAGCAGCGGCCGCCGACGTGACGCGTTGCTAGCATCGCGATTTTATTGGCCGGGACGCGAGCCCGGAAGACGCCAGTGCCGTCGCAGTTGTCGCCTTTTAGAGCTACTTCCGCGCGCCGCACGCAACAACTCGGAGAGACATCTCACATGCCTACCGGAACCGTGAAGTGGTTCAACGACGACAAGGGGTTCGGCTTCATCACCCCCGACGATGCCGGCAAGGACCTCTTCGTCCACCACTCGGCCATCGCGGCTGAAGGCTTTCGCTCGCTTGCGGAAGGCGCCCGGGTCTCCTATGAGGCCGAGGCCGGCGACAAGGGGCCCAAGGCCGTCAACGTCCAGGCGATCTGAGCCTCACGCAGCGCCGCGCACCGTCAGCGGCGCGGGCGGCTAGCTAGTCGATGAGCCCGCGCCGCAGGCAGATGGCGACGGCCGACGCGCGGTCGTGGACGCCGAGCTTCTCGTAGGCGTTCTCGAAATGCGTCTTGACCGTGCCGGAGCTCACGCCGAGCAGGTCCGCGATCTCACCGGTCCGCCGTCCGTTCGCGGCGAGCTGGAGGATCTCTCGCTCGCGCGGCGTCACGCGGTCGGGCGGGGTGAGTCGGACCTCGGCGCCGGAGCGCGGCGGCGACGCGATCTCGCGGGCCGCGATCAGGTGCTCACCCGGACCGAAGTCCCGGGTGGCGCGGATTTGGACGAGCGCGCGGGAGCTGTCGCCGCGGAGGACCTCATACCGTCCGTGCGCCGCCCCGCGCTCCTGGAACTCGCTCCAGAGTCGCCGTAGCACCGGCCACAGCTCGGACGGCGTGAAGTCGTCGATGCGACGGTTGACGACCTGATCGGCCGGTGCGCCCAGCAATCGCGCCCCCGGTTCGTTGAGTTTCAGATAGCGCCGCGAATCGTCGACGATGAAGAGTCCGTCGAAGGTGGTCCTCCAGACGATCCGCACGAGATCGGCCGAAGAACGGGTCCGGACGAGCCCGGACGGCTCACGTCGACTGGGAGGCATACAGGTCAGTCTCGTTGACTATACAAACCTGTATATGTAGCGTGGACGACGCCCTCCAACGCGCGGAGCAAGATGGCTGATCCCCGGGTGCGGCAGGCCCCACGCCAGCGCATCCTCGACACCGCCTACGAGCTGTTCTCCCGCAACGGCATCCGTGCCGTGGGCGTCGACCGGATCGTTGCCGAGTCCAGTGTGGCCAAGATGACCCTGTACCGGCACTTTCCGTCCAAGGCCGAGCTCGCACTCGCGTTCCTGGACCTCCGCGAGCAGCGTTGGACGCGGGACTGGCTGCAGAGGGAGGTTCACCGCGCGGCGTCCACGCCCCGCGATCGCCTGCTCGCCGTCTTCGACGTCCTCGACACGTGGTTTCGCCGACCCGACTACGAGGGCTGCAGCTTCATCAACACGCTGCTGGAGACGGGGCCATCCGATCCCCTGCACGAGGCCGCGGCGCAGCACCTCGCGGTGATCACGGACTTCATCGAGGACCTGGCGCGGCAGACCGGTGCCGAGGATCCCAAGAACATGGCCGTGCAGCTGCAGATCCTCATGATGGGGGCGATCATCTCCGCGGGCCGGGGCGACCTCGAGGCCGCACGACGCGGTCGCGCGGCCGGGGAGCTCATCCTCGATCAGGGTGCGCCGCCCGGTTGAACCTGGGCGCTCGGCCCCACTAGGGTGTCATTCACAAGGGGCATGCCGACCCCGACTCCTAACCCCCATGGATTAACCGAGCGTGAAGCGTGTCCTGCTCGCCCGTGACATCGCCCCCGTCCTTCGTCGCGCACCTCCCGGTCGCACGTGACGCGTGGGCGTACGCCGACGGGGCGCACAACGGCCAGATGCGCAAGTCCGACGGCCGGCCGTTCATCGTGCACCCCGAGGAGGTCGCGGGGCTGCTGCACGGCGCGGGCTGCGTCGATCACGTGATCGCCGCCGGCCTGCTGCACGACGTCGTCGAGCGTACCCCGACGACGGTGGGGGACCTCGACGAGCGGTTCGGCCCCCGCGTGGCCGGGCTGGTGGCTGCCGTGACGGACGACGCCACCATCGAGTCCTACCGCGAGCGCAAGGCGGCCCTCCGCCGCTGCGCGACACAGTCGGGTCCCGACGCCGCGGTCGTGTTCGCCGCCGACAAGATCAGCAAGGTGCGCCAATACCGCGCCCAGCTCGAGCGCGCCGAGCCGCCGCGGCCGCGCCGGCTTCACCACTACTCCGAGAGCCTGCGGCTGCTGGAGATCTCCATCCCCGGCCATCCGCTGGTGCGCCAGCTGCGGCGGGAGCTCGGCGAACTGGGGCCGGCTCCGCGGCCCGCCGGCCTCGGGTCGGCTTGACGAGGCTGTTAGAGCTTGAGCATGGCCGTTTGCGAGCACCTCGATCAGATCCGGGTCGACCCGCCCGAGGAGTTCGCCGGCTGCGAGGACTGCCTGAAGATCGGCGGCCAATGGGTCCACCTCCGCGTCTGCCGCAACTGCGGCCACGTCGCCTGCTGCGACTCGTCTCCGAACCAGCACGCGAGCAAGCACGCCGCGTCGAGCGGCCACGCGATCGTCAGCTCGCTGGAGCCCGGTGAGGACTGGTCCTGGTGCTACGTCGACGAGGTCGCCTTCGTCGTCGCGCCCGGCTAGCGGTTAGGCCGGCGCCCGCACTTCGTTCTCGAGCGCCTGCCATGCCGGCTTGGGCTGGTAGTCGGCGTCGAACGGAAGCGCCTGGGCGTCGCCGCCGAGCCAGCTGTAGCGGTCGGTGTAGCCCCACGTGGTCACGCGCTGACAGGCGATCTGCTCGACGCAGGCGCGCGCGACCTGACGGTACACCTCGGCCTCGGCCGCGAGCCTGTCCGCGCCGCCGGGTCCGGTGTTGACGTCGAGTTCGGTGATCTCCTCGGCAAGACCCAGATTCGCGAACGCCTGCAGGACCGGGCGCATGCGCTCCGTGATGTAACCGGCCGAGGTGTTGAAGTGCGATTCCAGGCCCACGCCGTCGATTGGGACACCCTGCTCGCGCAGGCTGCGGACCATGCGCAGTACGGCGTCGGTGTGCGGCCCGCCGACCTCGTATCCGAGGTCGTTGTAGAAGAGCTTCGCCTGCGGGTCGACCGCGTGGGCGAACCGGAACGCGAGCGCGATGTACTCGGGGCCGATGACCTGGTACCAGAGGTTGTTCTTGTAGGTCCCGTCGTCGTTGAAGGCCTCGTTGACGACGTCCCACTCGGGGATGCGGCCGCGGAAGTGCGAGACCACGTTGAGGATGTGCTCCTGCATCACCGCGATCAGCTCGTCGCGCTTCCAGTGGTGTTGGAACAGATAGAAGTCCTTGGGGTCGGTCACGTAGTCGGAGTTCTGGAAGTCCCACACCAGGACGTGCCCGCGCACGGACCTGCCGGTCGCGAGCGCCCAGTTGACGATCCGATCGCCGGCATCGAAGGTGAACTTGCCCTGCTGTGGCTCGGTGCTCGACCACTTGAGCTCGTTCTCGGGGGTGAGCCCGTCGAAGTGCTGGGGGAACTGCGCCTGGTAGAAGGCGTCCTGCCCGAAGTGAGCCGTCGTCATGGCTGCGTTGAGCGGGAGCCGTTCGAGGACGGTCAGGCGCCTGAGGAGAAGGGCAGGCTGACACGGCGGGGCGGGGGCGACCTTGCGCCGTACGCGCGGCCGGCGCCGGCGTTGCGACCCGGCGCGGCGGCGTGCGGACCCGGCCCGACCGCGCTTCCGCGACAGCGAGCGGCGCTTCCTCGACTGCCCGCGGCGCTTCCTGGCTCGGGCCTCGGCCGCCCTGTCCCGGAGCTGGACGACGCTCAGCGACAATCGCGTCGTCCCGGCCGGCGCGGTGAGACCGAAGGACAACGTTCGGGTCGCGCGGTCGACGAGCCTGGTCGCCGCCTGGTCGCCGAGGCGGGCGGTCACCTGCAAAATGCCATCGCAGCGATCCCGCCGTTCGAGTTGCGCCGTCAGCCCGTGTCCCTCGCGTACCGCGAGGTCCGTCCGCACGGTCGCCCCGGGCCGGAGCAGGATCGTGCCGTCGGCGCGGCTCTGAGCCTGGCCGGCACTCGTCGCCAGGGTGCTCAGCGGCACGTCGCGCGCCTGCGCCGCCGACGGAACGACGAGGATCAAGAAAAACAGCGGTAGACAAAACTGATGACGGAGGCGCACGACCGCTGTTTCGCGCGCTGCGTCGCGTGCCTTGACGCCGGGCAGGGCAGGCCGGACAAAGGGCCTGCCCGGATCGAGGTAGCCGCCTGCCGGGGCGACGCCGCGGACCGCGGACCGCGTACGGCAGCGTTGGTGAGCCACCGGCAGGTTCCGCTCGGCCCTGCTGCACCAAAAATCGCCGTTTTGAGGGATGCAGCCCGAACCGCGCATGGCGATAACGGAGTCGATGGTTGCGTTCGCCTCCGCATCGCTCAGCCCGCTGGACCCCGGCACCACCTCGGGCGTTGATGCCTCGCAGGACGTCTGCGCCCGAATTTCCGAGCTGCGCGGCGAGACGCTCGACGTGCTGGCCAGCTACTCCGGCCTGAGCCGGGACGGAGGGAGCGACGTGGCCGACATCATCGTCGCGCTGCAGAGCGCGGCGAACGACCTTGGGTCGGCCGAGCGCCGCATGCTCGCGACCCTCCCGCCTCCCCCGCGCTGACGCCGCACAAGATTTGCCGGGTGGAGCTCTCGATCCCGGCAGATCCTTCATCGTTCGTGCTCCGGTCTGATAGGGCTTGCACGGATCTCGAAACCGGAAGAGGGAGGAGCGATGGCTGAGCCCACACTCTCAAACGGATCGACAGGCGAGCCCGTTCGCCAGCTCCAGGAGGCGTTGAAGGAGCTGGGTCACGACCCCGGGGCCGCGGATGGCCAGTTCGGCCCGAAGACCGAGGCGGCGGTGAAGTCCTTCCAGCAGGACCGCGGGATCGCGGCCGACGGCGTGGTCGGGCCGATCACCTGGCGGAACATCGACGAGGCGGCCGAATTCGACAAGCCGACTCTGCACAAGGGCTCCACCGGCCTCGCCGTTCGACGGGTCCAGAGCCGCCTGACGGCCGCGGGATACGACACCGGCGGCGTCGACGGGATCTTCGGCCCGCTGACCGAGGCGGGCGTGAAGGCGCTGCAGGGCGCTACCGGTATCGCGGTTGACGGAATCGTGGGACCGCAGACCTGGCAGAAGATCGATTCGCTGGGCGACTAGTGGGCGTCGGCGCGGTCCCGCCAGAACGACGCTAGTCCCCCTCCTCGGCGTCCTTTACCCGATCCTGCGGCCTCGAGCTGGTCGATCAGCGCGACCATCGTGAGTTGGCGGCCATTTCGGCATCCTCGAGGTTACTGGTCTGCGCCAATCATTTGTGCTACAAATCATCTGTACCACAAAGGATACGACCGGCCGGAGGTCTTCCACATGGCGTCAGCAGCTCCCCAACCGTCTTTTCTCGCGACTCGCCGCGGCAAGCTCACGCTCGGCCTGCTGGCCGCCGTCGCGTTTCTTGATTTCGTCGACGCGTCGATCGTCAACATCGCGCTTCCCTCCATCCGCCGTGATCTGGGCTTCTCACAGCAGGACCTGCAGTGGATCCCCAGTGGCTACCTGCTCACCTACGGCGGCTTCATGCTGTTGGGCGGCCGCGCCGCGGACCTCCTCGGCCGGCGCCGCGTCCTGGTGGCCGGCACGGTGCTGATCGGCGTCTCATCGCTGGTCGGGGGGTTCGCCGGAAGCGCGGGTGTCCTGGTTGGCGCTCGTCTGGCGCAGGGGATCGGCGCCGCGATGATGCTTCCGGCCGCCCTGTCGATCCTGACGACGACGTTCAGGGAGGGCTCGGACCGCAACACGGCGCTCGGGATCTGGGGGGCGGTTGCCGGGCTCGCATCCGCGGCCGGCGTGCTCCTCGGCGGTCTGCTGACCGACGGCCCGGGCTGGCGCTGGGTCATGTTCGTCAATCCGCTGGCCGCCGTGCTCGTGCTCGGCGGGATCTTCTTGCTCATCAGCGGCGAACGACGGCGCGCGCGGCTCGCGGACTTCGACTTCCTCGGAACGATCCTGGGCACCGGTGGGATGTTGCTGCTCGTCTTCACGCTGGTGAAGGCACCCGATCAGGGCTGGGGCAGCACCGGCACGATCGTCGAGCTCGCCGGAGCCTTCGCGCTGCTGGCCGCGTTCGTGGTCAACGAGCAGCGAAGGAAGAACCCGCTCCTGCCCCTCTCGATCTTCCGCATCAGGGGGCTCGCCGCGGCCGACGCCACCCAATTGGTCGCCGTCGCGGGCTTCCTCGCGATGTTCTTCTTCCTCACGCTCTACATGCAGAGCGTCCTGGGCTACTCGCCGATCCAGACCGGAGCCGCCTACCTGCCGCTCTGCTTCGGCGTCGCGATCGCCGCCGGCGTCTCCTCACAGCTCCTGGCGCGCACCGGGACGCGGCCGGTGATCGTCGTCGGCTCGCTGATCGCCGCAGGTGGCGTGTACTGGCTCTCGCACATCCCGGTCCACGGCTCCTACGTCGCCGACCTGCTCCCGGGGATGATGATCATGTCGATCGGGCTGGGCGCGGTGTTCGTCGCGGTCACGACGGCCGCAAATGCGGGGGTGCCGGCCGACAAGGCCGGCCTCGCCGCCGCCCTTCTGAACGCCTCGCAGCAGGTCGGCGGCGCCCTCGGACTCGCGATCTTCTCTGCGATCGCCACATCCCGCACCGCGCACCTGCTGGCCGGTCACGCCCCCCAGGCCGAGGCACTGACCTCGGGCTTCCAGCGGGCGCTGCTCGCCTCGAGCATCTTCCTCCTGGCCGCCGCCGTGGTCGCGCTGCGCGTCACCAACACCCGCGGCGAGGAGGAGCAACCGCCGGCCGACGCACTGCCGGAGGCGACCGACGGTTCCCTGCCGCGGGCACCCGAGCCGGCGCTCGAGGACGCCGCGTGATCCGGCCGGCGCCGCGCGGCTGATCCGTTCGGCGCAATCGCCCGCTCGCGCAATGTCACAGCCTGACCCGGGCTTGATGGGACAGCAGCTTTGGAGAAGCGCGGACGGCGAACGCCGAGTATGGTCGCGCTTCATGCTCACCAACGTCCGGCTCTCGTCGATCTTCGTCCTCGATCACGAGCAGGCGCTCGACTTCTATGTCGGAAAGCTCGGGCTCGAGGTCCAGACCGACGCGGATCTGGGGTTCATGCGCTGGCTCACCGTCATCGTCCCCGGCGAGCCCGACCGCGAGATCCTGCTCGAGAAGCCCGGCCCGCCGGCCATGGACGACGCGACGACGGAGCAGGTGCGCGAGCTGGTCTCGAAGGGGGCCACGGCCGGCTGGATCGGCTTCACCGTCGATGACTGCCAGAAGGTGTACGAGGATCTGAAGGCGCGCGGGGTGGAGTTCACCGAGGAGCCCACACAGCGCGACTACGGGATCGACTGCGGCGGTCGGGATCCGTTCGGCAACGCATTCCGGATCATGCAGCCGACGCCGAATTCCTGACGGCACCGGGGCCGACGCCGCAGACGTGGTCTAACCCGCGCTGCCGCCGGGCGGACGGCGCTTCACTCGCTACGCCGAGGAACGCCGGCAGGGCCCGCATGCTGGGCCCTGCCGCGAACGTTCCGCCTAGGACTCCGTCTTCACCAGGCCGACGACGTGACCTTCCGGGTCCGCGAACTGTCCGAGTTCGATGCCCGCTCCCGGGACCGTGTCCGGACCGAACAGGCGTGTCCCGCCCAGGCTCTCCGCTCTCTCCAGAGCAGCCCCCACGTCAGGCACGCCGATGTAGAACGTCACCAGGCCGTCTCCTCCGCCTGGAGCAGTCCCCACGCCGCCGCCGATTCCGGCGCCGTCGGCGCCCGTGTTTCCTTCCCGCGGCACCACTCCGTAGTGCAAGGGATTGTTGGTGTCGATCTCCCACCCGCACAGCTCGGAGTAAAAGCCCGCCAGCTTCTCCCCGTCCTTGCCGGTGACCTCGAAGTGAACTACCGGATATCCCATGTTCGCCCCTCTCCGCGCCGGCAGACCGGCGCCTCGTGATTACGACGCACGCCTT
>DASYIJ010000344.1:0-17738 GCA_035997675.1 Solirubrobacteraceae bacterium | reverse complement strand
ACCACGGGGAAGAGCGTCAACGAGGTGCTGTTCTCCGGCCAGGACGCCCTCCCGGGGCTGGTCTCGGGCGCGGCGACGTGGTCGCTCTCCGCGCTCGCGCTACTGCTCCTCTGCAAGGGGCTCGCGTGGGCCATCTCGCTCGGAAGCTTCCGGGGCGGCCCGACCTTCCCGGCCATATTCCTCGGCGCGGCCGGCGGGCTGATGGCGGCCCAGCTGCCCGGGTATTCGCTCACGCCGGCGATTGCGGTCGCCATCGGGGCCGCGGTGGCGTCCGTGCTGAGGCTGCCACTGTCGGCGATCGTGCTCGCCACGCTGCTGACGGCCAATTCGGGGATCGGCGCGATGCCGCTCGTGATCGTCGGCGTGGTCGTCGCCTATGTGACGTCCAGCTTCCTGTCCGGCCCGCGGGCGGCCGCGGTAACCAAGGGCGATCAGTCGTGATTGCTCGGTTCCGCCCGGTTTTGTCCACTCCAAGATCGGCCATCCGGCGGATATCCGCGGGCGCTCGAGCCCGGCGATAATCAGATATGGGGCACGGGCTTACCCGGCGAGAGGCGATTCGGTCGGCGGCGGCCGGCGCGCTGGCGCTGAACCTGGGCCGACTGGCGGGGGCGCTCCCGGACGCGGCGGCGGCGGGCGCCACAGCCGGCATGAACGTGGTCGTGTTCCTCACGGACCAGGAGCGGGCGATCCAGCACTTCCCGCCGGGTTGGGCGCGGGCCAACCTCCCCGGAGCCGACCGCCTCCGCCAGCACGGGCTGACGTTCGAGAACGCGTTCACGAACGCGTGCATGTGCTCGCCCGCGCGCTCGACGTGGATGTCCGGGTACTTCCCGGCCCAGCACGGCGTGAAGTACACGCTCGAGGAGGACATGCATCCTCCGAGGCATCCGCAGGTCCAGCTTTCGACCCGCTTCAAGAACATCGCGTCGGTCGTGGCCGCCGCCGGCTACAGCCCCGTGTACAAGGGCAAGTGGCACATCAACAAGCCGGCCAGCGGCACCGCAAGCCCCGCCGATGTGGCCAAGTACGGCTTTCGCCGCTGGAACCCACCCGACGGCGGCGCCAACCAGGACGCCGACCAGGCCGGTGGGGGCAGCGTCAACAACGACGGGCGCTACATGAACTCGGTCGGCAGCGCCGAGAGCGGAGCCGAGGGCGTACTTCAGTATCTAAGCGGCGAGGCGGCGCGGCAGCAGCCGTTCTTCCTCGTCGTCTCGCTCGTCAACCCCCACGATGTCCTCTCGTATCCCACCAACTACGTCAGCTTCGGCTACGACAATTCGTGGCTCGCCGGAGATATCGACGTGCCGGCGACCATCGACGAGGACCTGTCCACCAAGCCCACGGTGCAGAGGCAGTTCCTGAAGATCTTCAACCAGACGGGACAGCTCTCCACCCGACAGATGCAGCGCGCCTACCTGAACTTCTACGGCAACCTCATGAAGTCGTCGGACGCGTACCTGGCGCAGGTGCTCGACAAGCTGCAGCAGACGGGCCTGCTCGAGAACACGCTCGTGATCAAGACGGCCGACCACGGCGAGATGGGCCTCGCCCACGGCGGCCTGCGCCAGAAGAACTTCAACTTCTACGAGGAGTCGCTCCGGGTGCCGCTCGTTTACTCGAACCCGAGGCTCTACCCGACGCCGCGCCGGACGTCGGCGATGGTCTCGCACGTCGACTTCCTTCCCACGCTCGCCAGCCTGGTCGGCGCGCCGCGGCGAGCGCGCACTCGCTGGCAGGGGGTCGACTACTCCCGGCTCGTCCGCAATCCGTCCGGCCGGCCGACCCAGGACTACGTCGTCTTCACCTACGACGACTACGAGTCCGGCCAATCGCATGGGCCGTACCCGCAGCCGCCGAACCACGTGCGCGCGATTCGCGAGGCGCGGTACAAGCTCGCCGAGTACTACGACCCGTCCGGCAAGCGCGACAGCCAGTGGGAGATGTACGACCTGAAGCGCGATCCGCTCGAGCGCAAGAACCTCACCGCGTGGCGGTACCGGCGGACCCCCGAGGAGGAGCGACAGTATCTGCGGCTGCGGCGCAGGCTCGCGCGCGTCCGGGCGACCCGGCTGCGTCCCCTCTCCGGCGGAGCGGCCGCCACCTAGACCGGCGCGCGATACTGGCCGGCGAGGGCCGGCGCTAGTGCGGAAGCGAGGAGCCGGCGAAGAAGAAGAACCACACCTCGAACGCGACGACCGCGGCCACCACGCTGATCACGACGATCCGTTCGATCCCGCTGGTGCCCTGCCGCTTCTTGGCGAACTCCTCCCGCTCGCCGCGCATGCTGCGCATCCACGGCGACGTGCGCCGCGCCGACGGAGGCCTGCCCGTGAGCTCGTCGTACTGGGCGCTGAGCCACGACAACGCCATGACCCCGGCCGTGACGGTTACGGCAAGCACCGCCACCACAGCGAAGAGGGCGCCCATGCTGAGACCGCTCTCGCCGGCCACCTGGGAACCGACCCAGACCGCCAGAAGCGGAAAGCCCGTCCAGATGTTGATGCTGACCAGCAGCGTCGCCGCCGCCAGGGCGATGCGCTTCACCATCGGCAGGCGCGGCGGGCTCTCGGGCTCGGCGGCCCGACGCGCCGGCGCCGTATCGCGGGCCTCCTCCATGTACCAGTGTGTTGTACCGCAGCGCGCGCGAGCGCGCTGCCCGACAGGGCCATCCGGGTCTCGATGGCGTCGAGCCGCGCGGGACGGAGTAGGAGTGGGCGGTCGCGGACTGGAACCGCGGACCTCCTGCTTGTAAGGCGCACGACCGCTGCTGCGGGATGCTGCGGTCTGTCGCCGAACCGCGTCAGATCGGGCCCTGCAACCTCAATCCGACGTCATTCCGCAGACGAGCGCACAGAACTGGTGGCCGCTCGCGCGCGAACGGCTTTTCACCCCCCCGGCGAAGCTCGTGGCTTGCTAGGAACCCAGATCCTCGTACGAGTGCGTTGCATCGTTCTGTACGGCGCGGTTACGACGTGTCGCCGTGATCAGGAACCAGCAGGCCAAACCGACCACGAGCGCAGCGAGGACGACGCAGCCGACGATGATGGCCATACCACCCGCGGTCGAGGGGTTATGTCCGGTTCCCGAGGCGGCAAAGATTACGTTGAGCTCGGCCATGATCTCCTCTTCCTCTCGTCCTCTGGGGTTCTCGCAACTTCCTCTGGTCCTCTTGGGTCTCGCAAGGCCTACCCGGTCTGTACCGGGATTACCGCCCGTGTCTCGCAACCTCGGCTACGACCAGCCCGCACTTTCGGCTGGGACGTTCTGTTCGCATTGGAAGAACCGAATCCGCGGTGCTTCGAGGCAGCACCGGCGGACGCCAGATGGCGACTCGCTCGAGCTCAAGGTCCAGGGGTTATGGCCAGCCGGAATGGGCACGACCGATGCGATGGCGCAGACAGATCCAACACGTCAGCCCTGGGAGGTCCGGCAAGCCGGCCAGGAAGCCGCCGAACAGACGATCTCGCCTACCAGCCCCCCAATCCGCGAGGAGGAGCGCGGGCGGCTAGACCCCGAGAGCGACCGCCGCGATACCGACGCGCCGTCGCCCACGCCGCGTCGGTTCCTCGTCCTCACCGGCATCAGTGCGGCAATCGTGATCGCGCTTGGTCTGTTCGCCGGGGCCACCGGCGGATGGGGCTATTTCCTCCCCTTCCTCATCATCCTCGCCCTTCTTCTCAGCTTCGTCGGGTTTCACCGCTGGCTCGGTGTCCGCAAGTCGACGAAATACGGCGGCCAGGTTGTCGATGGAGTGGCAGAAGACGCCAGTGATCCCGTCCCCCACGTCGGGTTCGATGAGGGCTCCGAACTTGGGGAGGGCCCGCAATATGCCGACGAGGACGCTCACCACCACGGTGACATGAAAGGCCCAGCGGGGGGCGCAGGAGGCCCGGCCTAGCCGGTCGCAACAAGCTGTCGGGGCAGCCGGAAACGATCCATCCGCCGGTCGGCGAGGCCCGCGTCTGCTCCGTTTTGGTTGCCTGGAGCCGGGAAGGAGAGCGGCATGCGTGTGGCGGTGATCGGGGCGAGCGGCAACATCGGGACCAGCGTCCTGCGCGCGCTCATCGGCGACGGCGAGATCTCGTCGGTCATCGCCGTGGCCCGGCGTTCCGCGGACGGCTTCGGCAAGGTGGAGTGGCGCGAGCGCGACGTGACTCGGGACGACCTCCGTCCGGATCTGGAGGGCATGGACGCGGTGATCTGCCTGTCTTGGCTCATCCAGCCTAGCCGCGACGAGGCCACACTCCGTGCGACGAACGTCGACGGAAGCCGCCGAGTGTTCGAGGCAAGCGCCGCGGCCGGTGTGCCAGCGCTCTTGTACTCGTCGTCCGTCGGCGCCTACTCCCACGGGCCGAAGGACCGGCCGGTGAATGAGAGCTGGCCGACCGACGGCATCGAGACCTCGTTCTACTCGCGCCACAAGGCCGAGGTGGAGCGCATCCTCGACGATTTCGAGGCACACCATCCCGCGATTCGCGTGGTCCGCATGCGCCCGGGCCTCGTGTTCAAGCGCGAGGCGGCGTCTGAGATCCGCCGCCTCTTCGCCGGGCCGCTGTTGCCGAGGTTCCTCGTGCGGCGCTCACTTATCCCGCTGGTGCCGAGCACCCCGCGGTTGAGGTTCCAGGCCGTTCACTCCCTGGACGTGGGCGAGGCGTTTCGCCTCGCGCTGCATACGGGAGTCCGTGGACCGATCAACCTCGCCGCCGATCCCGTCCTCGACGGTCCACAGCTCGGGCGCCTGCTCCGCGCACGGCCGGTCCGCACCAGTCCGCGCGTGCTCCGCGCAGCCGCCGATCTGAGCTGGCGCCTGCGCCTGCAGCCGACGCCGCCCGGATGGGTCGACCTCGCTCTCGGCGTACCGATCATGGACACCGCCCGCGCGCGGACCGAGCTCGGCTGGACCCCCCGCTACACCGCCGGCGAAGCGCTGCTGCAGCTCCTCGACGGCATCCACGCACGCGCCGGCGCCGACACCCCCACGCTCCGCACAGAGGGTGGCGGCACAGCACGCGCACGTGAAGTCCTCACCGGCATCGGCGGCCGAGAAGACACCAAGGCAGTCACGTCAACGAGCGGCCCCGGCGCGGCTGGGCGCGGCTAGAGCTGCGGGCGGGCGCCGGCTTCGTGCTCGAGGCCGTCGAGTTGCTCACCGGCCAGCGACTGCCGGCGCGGCGCTGAACAGATCGGCGAGGCGCTTCGGCTCCAGTGTTTCACTGACAGGGCGAAGGCAACCACCAATGCACTGCCCGCCACGTCTTTGTCTGCCAGCGTGCCAATGTCGCTCACGAGCTCTTGTTACCGCCCTTGCGCCCCGTCCGCGGGCCGGGCGATGTAGGCCGCCCGCTCGGCCGGCGGTCGGAGGATCGTCCGCTTTCTGAAGCACCGATGGACGTTTTGGCGAATGCGACCCGTGGCCGGTCGGTTCGCGCCATTTTCCTGTCCCACGCGGGCGGCGGTTGGGGTCGCCCGGGGACGGGCAAGACCATGCCGTGACCCGCGACGCCGCCCGTTTCGCTCCGTCCGAGCTCGAGCATCCGATCGTTGCGGCGCCGCTCGCCGGCGGTCCGTCGACCGCCGCCCTCGCCGCGGCGGTGTCCGGCGCGGGCGGCCTGGGCTTTCTCGCCGCCGGGTACCGGACGCCCGAGGACGTGCGGACCGACATCGGGGAGCTGCGCGGCGCGACCGACCGACCGTTCGGGGTCAGCCTGTTCGTGCCCGCGCCGAGCGCCGCCGGGCCCGACCAGGTGTGGCGCTACGCCGAGTCCCTCCGCGAGGAGGCGGCGCTTTACGGGGTCGAGCCGGGGGCGCCGCGGCACGACGACGACCGCTGGGCCGAGAAGCTCGACCTGGTCGCGGCCGAGGGGGTCCCTGTCGTCTCATTCACGTTCGGCTGCCCGGCCGACGACGTGGTCGAGCAGCTCCACGCCGCCGGCTGCGCCGTCTGGGTCACGGTCACCACGCCGGCCGAGGCACGAATGGCGCAGCTGGCCGGCGCCGACGCGCTGGTCGTGCAGGGAGTTGAGGCCGGTGGACACCGGGGCTCCTTCGACCTCGAGGCGCCGGGCGACCTCGGGCTTCTCGCACTCCTACAGCTCGTGACGGCCGTCGCCGACACGCCGCTTGTGGCGACCGGGGGGGTGATGACGGGCCGCGCCGTCGCGGCCGTGCTGGCGGCCGGCGCCTCGGCGGCTCAGCTCGGGACCGCGTTCATGCTCAGCCCCGAGGCGGGCACGTCCGCGCCCCACCGCGCGGCGCTGCTGAACGGGCGCGGCACCGCCCTCACACGAGCCTTCAGCGGACGCACCGCGCGGGGCCTGGTCAATCGGTTCCTGCGCCGGCACAGCCCCAACGCGCCCGCCGCCTATCCCGAAGTCCACCACCTCACGTCGCCGATCCGCGCCGCGGCCCGCGAGCGCGACGATCCCGAGGCCCTCAACCTCTGGGCCGGCCAGGCGCACGCGCTCGCGCGGGAGCGGCCGGCCGCCGATCTCGTCCGCGAGCTCGCCGACGAAACCCGCGCGGCGCTGCGCTCCGTCAGCGCAGGGACGCGATGAGGACCAGCACGATGTTCGGGTGTTCGTCACGCAAATCGGGGCGGGGGCCGCGACGCTCCGGCCGCATTGGGACACATGGGCGGTGCAGGGCTCGAACCTGCGACCTCCTGCTTGTAAGGCAGGCGCTCTAGCCAGCTGAGCTAACCGCCCGGGGCGGGTGATGCTAGCTGGGGCAACGCAGCGTGCGGGCAGCGACAAACGCGGGTCCGCCGTGTTACTGAGGGCACGTGTCGGCGCGCCTGCAAGCCGCGATGATCGCCGCCGCGCTCGTGCTCGCCGGCGCTCTGCCCTCGGCGGCTCCGGCGCAACCCGCCAGCGACGCCCTGGCCGCGAAGGTCCTCGCCGCCGTGCAGGCCGTCCACTTCGAGGGGGTCGTGGACTTCGGCGACGGCGGCAGGCGGATCGCGCACGTGCCCAACGTCGACGTCGCGGTGATCGCGCTCGACACGCAGGGCCGCGCGACCGCCGCGGCCAACGTGCTGCTCTCGCGGGACTACCCCCGCGGGCAGGTGGTGCCGATCGACGGCAACTGGGGCACCACGGCCGTGCGCTTCACGCGCTGGCGCCAGTCGCGGTTCGACGGCTTCCAGGGCCGCGGGACCGACATCGTGGGCGGCCGCTCCCAGGCGCCGTACCAGTTCATGGCTCCTTACCCGGCCTCCGTCTTCAAGGTCATGGTCGCCTACGAGGTGATGCGACAGGTGGATCGCGGCCGGCTGCACCTCGCCAGCCGGCTCGGCTACGCGGGGAGACCCGCCAGCGGTCTGTGCGGTCCGGGGGCCTCGACGGTGCGGGGTTGGATGGACGCGATGATCACCTGGTCGAGCAACCAGGCGGCGTGCGCACTGATCGTGCGCCTGCACCGGCTCGGGGCGATCGGCGCGCTCAACGCCGACCTGCGCAGCCTCGGGCTGGCCACCATGCAGGTCACCGGCACCCGGGCGAGCAACGGCGCCAACTGGCAGGACGGAGCGCTGAACATGACCGCGCTGGACACAGCGCGCCTGTTCTGGCTCATCGACGGCGGCCAGGGAACGCTGTGGCACCGTCCCGATGGCCGCGCGGTCACGGCGGGCGAGCTCAAGCCGGGATCCCGCGCGTTCCTCAAGCGCCTCCTCGGGCAGGACGCGTTCGCGGACACCCTGTCGACGACCGTCTGGTGCGGGCAGCGGCGGTTCGGGCGCGTCTACCCGGCCGCGGGCATCCCGCAGCTCGAGCCGGCGCGCTGGCTCGACCGGCGCGGCCACGTGGTCGTGCCCGGCACCGGAGCGGACTTCGGGCGCGACGTGCGCCCGTGCAACGGCCAGGCCCAGGTCACGTTCGCCCACAAGATCGGCCTCGTGGACATCGCCGCTTCGGACGCCGGGATCGTCACGGCGCTGCCCGGACAGCCCTACCGGCATTACGTCATCGCGATGTTCACCAACCTGGGCTCGGCGTACGGCGACCCCGATTGGTCGCGTGCGGGGGTCAACCCGTGCGGCGCGTCGCTCGGCCTCTGCCGCACCGAGAAGTTCGCGCAGCTCGGTGGATTGATCGACGCCGCGCTCGTCGGCGGCCGGACCGCCCGCCACGCGGTCAGAGGCGCGGCGGGCGGTACAGGCCGAGTCGTCGCCCGGCCCGGCTGGCGGCCGAGGCCGCCGCCGGACGGGCGTCCCTAGGCGGCTGCGCTCAGCCGGTCGGGCCGGAGAAGCGCACCCGCAGGTTGCCACCGGTGCATTCGAGGTTCTGCGGCAGCCTCGGCACGAGCTTGCAGGTGAACGTGATGCCGGCCGCGCGGACCGTTCGCACGCTCAGATGCGCCCTGAACCGTGTCAACCACGCCAGGGCCAGGGTCCTGGCCTGATTGCAGCTGTACGACCCCGGCCGCACGGATCCGGTCTGGAAGATCGTGATGAACGAGATCCCCCCGATGCTTCCGCAGCTCAACCCGGTCGCCGGGTGGCCGAACGTCATGAACAGCTTGGCGCCGGCCGGGATGCTGTCGACGGCGTCCAGGTTCACCGTGTAGACCGAGCCGCCCGTCGTGAAGCGCCCGCCGAACAGCCGGTAGGCGCCGCGCACGTACGCCGGTGTCGCGTTGACCGCCAGCAGCCTGAGGTTCGTTCCGGGCAGCTGCACCGTCAGGCGCTTGTTGCTGGCTCCGCCCGCGAGGCTGAACGTCGCCTCGCAGAGGTTCGCCGAGCCGCGGCACGACGCGGTGGCCGACCCGGCCGCGCCGGCCGATGCGGCCAGGGTGCCGGCGATCATGCAGGTTGCGAGCGCAGCGACGGCGCCGCGCAGCAGACGAGTGTGCATTCGCGTGTCTCCTCTTTTCGTTGTCTCGACCCTAGGGCGACCGTAACGGCGTGCCCGGCGGAAGATCAACCGGGGCGGTGAGCACGCGAACCCGTCAGCTCTCCCCCTCGATCCGGCGAATCCGCTCCTGGGCGTCGGCGCCGGTATCCGGAGCGCCCAGCTCGATCCCCGGCGGCAGCTCGACGTGCAGGTCACGGGCATGGTCGATGCGCACGCGAACGCCCCGGGGACGGCAGGCGAGCACGTGCCCGCCGCGGCGCCGATCGGCATCCACGAAGTGCAGGTGGTACCCGGCGAGCTCGATGCCCTGGGCGTAGCTGGGGAAGCGAAAGCCGACGATCGTCCCCTCGACGTCGCGGAACTCGAAGACGTGCTGCTCGTGCGCGAGCTCGGTCAGCGACGGATACGGCGGCTCGTGGCGCGGCACGGAGCGCGCGCGCACGAAGTCGAAGGAGCCGTCGATGCGCACGGCGCACACCGGCGAGCCCGGAGGGGCGTGGCGGTTGAGCTCATGCACGAACTCGTCGTGGTCCGGGGCGCCGTCGACCGTGAACTCGACGACCGGATCGAAGAAGGTCACGACGGCGAACGGCGTCCGCGCCGTCGGCGAAATCTCGCCGACGTTCCCGTCCACGTCGGCGCGGAGGAAGCACCCGTCGAGCGCGAGCATCTCGCCGTCGAGCCCGTTCAGGGTGCCCAGCCCGAAGTCGCCGTGCTCGGCCAGCTCGGCAAAGGTCAGGTCGCCGTCGAAGTCGCCCTCGAACAGCGCGTCCAGCGTGGACGTCTGGAACACCACGTGCGGCTCGTGCTCCGGGTGCAACCCGGAGCGCCGCACCGCCTCCACGTGCAGGCCGCGGACCAGCCGATCGTCGATGAGGTCGCGCGCCGCCGGTTGCACGGCGAGCAGCCTACGGCCCTCGACGGCCGGCTCCACCCCGCACGCTGGATTCAACCTCGGTGTGGAGCCATACTGGAGTGGTCCGAGAGGAGGGTCAGATGCATGCACGACTGAGCCGGTTCGCGGGCCTCGATCCGGAGCGCATCGAGGAGACCGCGCTGCAGTTCGAGGACGAGTCGCTCGCGGCGCTCGCACAGCAACCCGGCTTTCGCGGGATCACGGTCGGAGTGAACCGCCGGAGCGGGAAGGCCGTCGCGTTCACGCTGTGGGAGACGGAAGCCGACATGCGCGAGAGCGAGCAGCTCGCGGACGAGGCCCGCGAGCAGGCGGTCGCCACCGCCAAGCCGGCGCGCGATCCGATCGTCGACGACTACGAGGTGATCGTGAGCCGGTAGCCCGGGGCGGCTCACGCGCCCCGGATGATTGACTTCGCGGCGCGATGGAACTCGGCATCGACGGCAGGATCGCGCTCGTCACGGGCGCCTCGAAGGGCCTGGGCCTCGGGATCGCGCAGGCCCTGGCCGCGGAGGGCGCCCGCGTGGCGATGTCCTCCCGCTCGCGGGAGCGCATCGACGCGGCGGCGGCCGAGGTGCCGGGAGCGCGGGGGTTCGTCCACGACAGTGCCGACGTCGACGGCGCCGGCCGCCTCATCGACGCGGTCCAGGACGAGCTGGGCGCGCTCGAGATCCTGGTCACGAACACCGGTGGGCCACCGGCCGGGGATCCGCTGAGCTTTACGCGCGAGCAATGGGAGGCGGCCTACCGCAGCCTGGTGCTCGGCCCTATGGCGATGATCGAGCACGCGGTCCCGGCCATGCGCGAGCGCGGCTGGGGCCGCGTCGTGAACGTCTCGTCCTACGCCGTGCGTGAGCCCATCCCGTATCTGATGCTCTCCAACGCGCACCGCAGCGCGACGCTGGCGGCATTCAAGACGCTGGCCCGTGAGCTCGCCGGCGACGGGATCACGCTGAACACCGTCCTGGCGGGCATGATCGCGACCGACCGGCTGATCGAGCTCCGGGGCCGGTCGCGCGAGGCGGTCGAGGAGGACGCGCGCGAGCAGGTCCCGGCGGGCCGCCCCGGGCGGGTGGAGGAGTTCGCCGCGGCGGCGGCGTTCCTGTGCTCGGACGGGGCCGGCTACATCACCGGTGCCGCGCTCGCGGTGGACGGCGGGCTGCTGCGCTCCGTCTGAAGGCCGCCGGCTGGCCGATCCCCGGCGGGGGCGCCTGGTGCCGCGGCGGCGGGTCCTCGGCCACGAGCTGGGGGACGGTCACGAGCCGGTAGCCGCGGTGGCGCAGTCGCCGGATGATCACAGGCAGGGCCTGAGCCGTCTGACCGCGGGGCCCGCCCCCGTCGTGCATCAGCACGATCGCTCCCGGGCGCGCACGTGACAGCACGGCCCTGACGATCGCGCGGGCTCCGGGCCTCCGGAAGTCGCCGGTGTCGACGGTCCAGAGCACCATGAGCATTCCGAGCGAGCGCGACACCTGCAGGGTGTGCCGGTTGTACGAGCCATACGGCGGCCGGAAGAAGCGCAGGTCCTTCACTCCGTATCGCTCGGCGCGCCGCGCGGCGGTGACGAGCTGGCGCCGCTGATCCTCCGCGCGCAGCAGCCCGAGCGGCGCGTGGTTCTGCGTGTGGTCGCCGATGGAGAAGCCGCGGCGTGCCTCGGTGCGAAGCATCGACCCGAAGTAGTCCAGCTGCTGGCCGACGAAGAAGAACGTCGCCGGCGCGCCGGCGGCGCGCAGCACGTCCATGATGCGCGGCGTATCGGGTCCGGGCCCGTCGTCGAAGGTCAGCGCGATCTCCCGCCGGCGCGTCCCGCCGCGGGAGATGAAGGGCGTCCACGCCAACGTGTGCGCGATCGCCAGTCGTTCGCGCGCGCGCTGTCGCTGCGCCGCGCCGGCGGCGCGCGACGCCGACAGGTTGGGGCCCAGCGCCGGGGCGGCGGTGGCGGCCTGCGGCGCCGGAACACCGTCCGCGGCGCCGCCACCGGCACCGGCGGCCAAACCGCACAGCAGCGCCAGCGTGGCGAGCGCGATCGCGGCCGCGACGCCCGTGCGCGTCGCGCGCAGGCGGCGCAACACCGGCACCGTTACCCGAGGAGGTCTCATCTCGCTCCTGATTACCAAGTATCGGAGATATGGTCGGCGCCGTGGGTGTCCGCGCTGTGATCTTCGACCTTGACGGGGTGCTGGTCGACTCCGAGGAGCGCTGGGTTCGCGCCAAGGAGTCCCTCGTCCGCGAGACCGGCGGTCATTGGAAACCGGAGGCGGCGCACGCGATGCTCGGCATGAGCTCGCCCGAGTGGTCGCGCTACCTCCACGAGGAGCTCGGCGTTCCGCTCTCACCCGAAGAGATCAACGCCGCCGTGCTCGCCCGGATCCTGGAGGATTACCGCAGCGATCTGCCGCTGATCGAGGGAGCCCGAGACGCCGTGCTGCGCCTGGCCGAACGATGGCCGCTGGGACTCGCCAGCTCGTCCAACCGGGAGGTGATCGACGCGGTGCTCGAGGCCGCCGGCCTCGCAGACGCCTTCGCCGTCACGGTCTCCTCCGAGGAGGTGGACCGCGGCAAGCCGGCGCCCGACGTCTACCTCGAGGCGGCGTCTCGGCTGGGCGTCGCCCCCGGCGACGCCGCCGCGGTCGAGGACTCCACCAACGGGCTCCTGGCGGCGCGCGCGGCCGGGATGGCCGTGGTGGCGATCCCGAACCGCGCGTTCCCGCCGAGCGAGGCGGCGCTCGCGGCCGCCGATGTCGTGCTCGACTCGATCGCCGAGCTGACGCCGGCGACCATCGAGGCGCTGCGGGCCTAGGCGCCGGGGCTCCCTAGCCGCCGACCCGGCGGGCGCAGTACGCGTCGCGGCGGGCGCGGTAGCCCGGGACTCGCCCGGCGGCGATGGTGCGCGCCCAGCCCGCGGCATTGGCCTCGATCGAGTTGGCGACCGCCTGGCGCTGGGCGGGCGTGGCCGCGTTCAGCAGCCGTTCGGCGTTGCGCCACACGCCCTCGCGCCAACCCTTGACCATCTCCAGGCCCGCGATGTTGTCGACCGGGCTCGCGCCGGCGTTGCTGATCGACACGAACGGGTCGTACGAGCGGGCGATCGCCTGCACCACGGGCTCGTACGCGCGCTGGAGCACGTCGTTGACGCGATCGTGGTCACCCTTGCGCGAGCTCCCGTCGGGCCGGCGCAGCCCGAGCTGCGCCAGCACGAACGGCATGTCGCGCTGGACGTGGGCATTGATGCCGAGCAGCATGTCCTGCGCCGCGTTGGCGCCACCTCGCGCCGCCGTGTCGAACGCGATCCTCCAGGCCCGTGGCACGGGTCGCCCGGCGGCGTAGTCGTCCACCGTGCGGAAGTAGTAGTGGGCGAACAGCGCGTCCTCCGTATAGAGGTAGCGAGGATCGGCGAAGAATCGTGGGTCCGAGCGCACCTTGTCCCGCAGGGCCAGCGTGAGCACGAGGTAGGTGGTGGCGAACACCGCGCGGTGGTCGCAGCGCAGACGACCGCGGAGGTCGCGCAGACCCGCGACCTCGAGGTCGATGCAGCGTGGCGTCGGCTCCGCGCACCCGGGGACGGCACCCGGCTGCGGGTTTGCGGAGGTCGGCAGCGCCGGCAGGAGATCCGGCCACGGGAAGTTCAGTGCACCGGCCACGCGGTCCGACGTGTCGGTCAGCGCGTCGGCGTGCGCGGTCGCGGGCAGGGCGCAGAGCGCGGCCGCCATCAGCGCCGCCGTGACGGCGGCGCGGCAACCGCGCCGTCGGTCTCCCCTGTCTCGATGCTGACGCATCACCGGACGCCCCGAGCGTAATGGGGCCGCGCGAAACATTCCAGCCGGAAGGTTCAGGCGCCATGCGGCGTCTGCACTCGTATCCGAAGCGAACGAGAGGAGCCCCAATGTCGGTGACACGCAGGCAGGCGGCGCTTGGGCTGGCGTTGCTCGCCACCGGCGGGCTGGTCGCAGCCACGAGCGGTTCGGCCGCGGCCCCCCATAAGACGACCGTGGTGAAGTCCGCCCACAACGCCAAGCAGAACAAGAACATCGTCGTGGACACGCACGGGATGACGCTCTACCGGCTGACCGGCGACACGGCCGGCCATTCGAAGTGCACCCACAAGCTCGTCAACGGGCTCGACTGCCTGAAGATCTGGATCCCGCTCACCCGGACGTCGTCGTCCGTGTCGAAGATCAAGGCCGGCCCCGGTGTGACCGGCGCGCTGGGACTCTTCAAGCGGGCCAAGAACAGCTACCAGGTGACCCTGCGCGGGATGCCGCTGTACACGTTCGCCGCCGACAGCCGCAAGGGCGACGTCAACGGCGAGAACATCCACAGCTTCGGCGGCGTTTGGCACACCGTGCCCGCCTCGACGCGCGCGGCCGCGCCCAAGCCGACCCCGACGCCGAGCCCGATGCCGTACTCCCCAACGCCGTATTGAGCCGCCTCAGAGGTCCTCGGCCGAGGTGTGGCCGAAGGCATGGAGCATCGCGTGCACGCCCGGGCCGATGAGCAGGGCGAAGGCGATGGTCCCCACGCCGACGGTGCCCCCGAGCAGCGCACCGATGAGCAGGGCCGAGAGCTCGATCGTCACGCGCACGACGCGAAACGACCGACCGGTGCGGCGCACCATCCCGGTCATGAGGCCGTCGCGCGGGCCGGGGCCGAGGCGCGTGGTCAGGTAGAGACCGCTGGCGAGCGCGACCAGGGCGATCCCGCCGAGCAGCGAGACGACGCGCCATGCCCCGGTCGGCGAGGGGAACACCTCGAGCGTGACGTCGATCGCGATGCCCACGAGGACGGCATTGAGCACGGTGCCCAGGCCGGGGATCTCGCGCAGCAGGCTCCAGGCGGCGACGACGATGGCGCTGATCAGGATGGTGGCGGCGCCGATGCTCAGCGGCGTCTGGACCGACACGCCCTGGGCGAGCACGGTCCAGGGAGAGTTGCCCAACCCGGCGAGGACGATCAGGCCCTCGCCGGTGCCGAACAGCCACAGTCCGATGAGCAGCTGGGCCAGACGGCCCGGGCTCGGCCGCCAGCGCGACACCGCGGGAGGATAATCGTCGTTCACGTGGCGCAATTGGATAGCGAGCAGAGCAAGGAGCGGCGATGAGCGGAAACGGACGCGGGGCCCGGACGTTCGTGGTGGGCGTCGGCATGACGAAGTTCGAGAAGCCCGGCGCGCGCGACTGGGACTACCCGGACATGGCCAAGGAGGCCGGGACGAACGCGCTGGAGGATGCCGGAATTCCCTACGACGCGGTCGAGCAGGCATTCGTCGGCTACTGCTACGGCGAGTCCACGTCGGGCCAGCGCTCGGTCTACCAGCTCGGCCTGACCGGGATCCCGGTCGTCAACGTCAACAACAACTGCTCGACCGGTTCGAGCGCGTTGTTCATGGCGCGCGAGGCGGTGCGCGGCGGTCTCGTCGAGTGCGCGCTGGCACTGGGCTTCGAGAAGATGGAGAAGGGGTCGCTCGGGGTGAAGTGGACCGACCGCACCAACCCGATCGACAAGCACGCCGAGGCCATGTTCGCCGTGTGCGAGCCCGAGGCCTCGCCGCCCGCGCCGCAGATGTTCGGCAACGCCGGACGCGAGCACATGGCGCGCTACGGCTCCGAGCCGGACCACTTCGCCTGGATCGGCTGGAAGAACCACAAGCACTCGGTGAACAATCCCTTCGCCCAGTTCCAGGACGAGTACAGCCTCGACGACATCCGGTCGGCGAAGATGATCCATTCGCCGCTGACCAAGCTCCAGTGCTCACCGACGTCGGACGGGTCGGCCTGCGCGGTCGTGGCCTCCGAGCGCTTCGTCGAGGAACACGATCTTGCCGACCAGGCGATCGAGATCGCGGGCCAGGCCATGGTGACGGACATGCCGTCGACGTTCGAGGAGAGCTCGAGCATCAAGATCGTCGGCTACGACATGTCGCGCGAGGCGGCGCGGCGTGCCTACGAGCAGGCCGGCGTCGGTGCCGAGGACGTCGACGTGATCGAGCTCCACGACTGCTTCAGCGCGAACGAGCTGATCACCTACGAGGCGCTCGGCCTCGCCGAGGAGGGCCACGGGCACGAGCTGGTGGACGAGGAGGCGACCACCTATGGCGGGCGCTGGGTCGTCAACCCTTCGGGCGGCCTGATCTCCAAGGGCCACCCGCTCGGCGCGACCGGCCTCGCGCAGTGCAGCGAGCTGACCTGGCAGCTGCGCGGCACCGCCGACGCGCGACAGGTCGAGGGCGCGCAGGTCGGCCTGCAGCACAACATCGGGCTGGGCGGCGCCTGCGTGGTGTCGGTCTACCGGCGCCCTGACGCGGGATAGCGGCCGGCGGCCCACTGCTGGACGGCCAGCGTGGCGCTCCCGCGAAGTCCGCGCTAGGTACGGCGTCCGCCGGCGAGCAGCGTGACACCGGGAAACTCGAGGCCGTTCGCCGTTTCGTATGGCCTGGTCGCCTCCTGCAGGCGACGCCGGAGGGCCTGCGCGGCCTCGTCCGGCAGCGCCGCGAGCAACTTCGCCAGCGGCCCGGCGAGGGCGGAAGTCCTCGCCCACCACTCGTCGAATGAGGCGGCACGGAGTGGCACCGGCAGCTCGCTGACCTCCACGTCGGTCAACCCGGCGTCGGAGAGCAGGCCGACGAGCTTGTCGGAGTCCTCGAGCGAGAAGGGACCGGGAATGCCGGGAGGAGGCACGGGCCTTCCGAGCTGCGCGCTCACGCCGTCGAAGACGACGCCGAGCCAGGGGTTGCCCGCCCGTGGCCCCCACACCGCGATCGCCACGCGCCCGCCGGGCCGCAGCACCCGCCGAATCTCGCGCGCCGCGCGGGCGGGGTCGGTCGCGAACATGAGACCCTCGCGACAGAGGACCACGTCGTAGGACTCGTCAGGCTGGTCGATGTCCTCGAGGTCGAGCTCGCACCCGCTCACGTTGGTGAGCCCGAGAGCCTCGGCGCGCGCCGACGCGATCGCCGTCATCTCGGGGACCACGTCGGAGAGGACAACCTCTCCGCCGGGAGCGACGCGTTCGGCCGCCGCCAGGCCGAGCCCGCCGGGGCCGCACGCCAGCTCGAGCACGCGCTCGCCGGGTTGGGGCGTCGAGATGTCCAGCATCCTTTCGGCCGCTGCCGCGCCGCGCGCGTCGGCGTACTCCACGTGCTCCGCCCACGATCCCGCCACGGCGGCCCACATCCCGTGAACGCGCTCTCGGATCTCGTCGTTGCCCCGGGCCGCGTCCTTCGCTCGGCCATCCGACTGTTCGACGACGCTTCTGGCTTGCACGGCGCACCCCTCTGGTCGCTCTCCACAATTTGATTACTCGTAGTGAGTAATGAAGTTAGCGGTAAGGTACCGAAATGGCGGAAGGTGTCAAGAGCCGGCGTTACGACTCGCCCCGCCGGCGGGCCCAGGCCGAGGCCACGCGCCGCGAGATCCTCGAGGCGGCGCAACGTCTGTTCGAGCGGCAGGGCTACGCGGCGACCACGATGTCCGCCATCGCGGCCGAGGCGGGCGTCGCGCTCAAGACCGTGTACGTGGCCTTCGAGACCAAGAGCGGCCTGCTGCGCGCGCTGTGGAACCACCTGCTGCGCGACGGCCGCGACGACATCCCCGTAGCCCAGCAGCAGTGGTACCGGGCGGTGCTCGAGGAGCCCGACCCCGAGCGCCGGCTGCGCATGACCGCGCGCAACTCGCGGGTGGTCAAGCTCCGCATCGCCGGCGTGCTCGAGGCGATCCGCAGCGCGGCGCCGCTGGACACCGACATCGCCGCGCTGTGGAGCCGGATCCAGGCCGAGTTCCACGCCAACCAGCGCGTGATCGTGGAAAGCCTGCACACCGGCGGTGCGCTGAGGCCCGGCCTCGACGTGACCCGTGCGACGGACATCCTGTGGTCGCTCATCCACCCCGACCTGTGGCACCTACTCGTGGCCGAGCGTGGCTGGACGCCCGAGGAATACGAGCAGTGGTTCGCCGACACATCGTGCTCGCAGC
>DASYIJ010000331.1:0-9313 GCA_035997675.1 Solirubrobacteraceae bacterium | reverse complement strand
GGCGTCATCACCGTGCTGTGGCGGCGCGCCAGTTCGGCGAGCGGCTCGAGGTCGCCGTAGACGCGCGAATCGGCGTCGAGCAGCAGGGCGGCGTCCTCGCCCCGGTCGACGAGGTGCCGGAGGAGCGCCGGCTTCATCGAGCACGTCAGTCCCTGCCCGTCGTACATGACGGCTCGGCGGTGCAGCTCGGCGTCGTCGATGCCGACGTCGCTCGGGCGCAGCGCCTCGAAGCCACCGTCCACCTCGACCGTGCCCTCGACGTCGTCGGCGACCAGGACGGTGAAGCGGGCGCCCGGATGGTGCTCGAGGAACGAGCGCCCCAGGACACGGGCGTACGGCGCGTAGCGGGCGGTGATGACCGTGGAGCCGATCATGCCGACGCCGGCCCGCGGCTCAGAAGTCGGTCTCGATCCAGTCCATCATCGAGCGCAGCTCCCGACCCTCGCGCTCCACCTGATGATCGGCCTGCTCCTCGCGCATGCGCTTGAAGTTCTCCTGGCCCGCGCGATTCTCCGCGATCCATTCCCGTGCGAACGTCCCGTCCTGGATCTCGGTGAGCAGTTGCTGCATCGCGGCGCGCGTGGGCTCGCCGATCACGCGCTTGCCCCGCGTGAGATCGCCGTATTCGGCGGTGTTCGAGATCGAGTAGCGCATCCCGGTGATGCCCTTCTCGTACATGAGGTCGACGATGAGCTTGAGCTCGTGGAGGCACTCGAAGTAGGCCAGGCGCGGGTCGTAACCGGCGTCGACGAGCGTCTCGTAGCCGGCGCGCACCAGCTCGGTCACGCCTCCGCACAGGACGGCCTGCTCGCCGAAGAGGTCGGTCTCGGTCTCGTCCTTGAAGGTGGTCTCGATCACGCCCGCGCGCGTGCCGCCGATCCCCTTGGCGTAGGCGAGCGCCGACTCGCGCGCCTTTCCGCTGGCGTCCTGGTGGACGGCCATCAGGCACGGGACGCCGCGTCCTTCGGTGAACTGGCGCCGGACGAGGTGGCCGGGACCCTTCGGGGCGACCATGCTGACGTCGACGTCGGCCGGCGGCTCGACCTCGCCGAAGTGGATCGAGAACCCGTGCCCGAACATCAGCGTGTTGCCGCCCGCCACGCCGTCGCGGACCTCCTCCTCCCAGATCTGCCGGTGCAGCTCGTCGGGGACGAGCATCATCACGATGTCGCCGCGCGACGCGGCGTCGCCGGGGTCTGAGACCTCCAGGCCGTGGCCGCGCGCCTCCTCGACCGAGCTCGAGTCCGGGCGCAGGCCGACGACGACGTCCACGCCGGAGTCCTTCAGGTTGAGCGCATGGGCGTGGCCCTGGGAGCCGTAGCCGATGATCGCGACGGTCTTGTCGTCGAGGAGGGAGAGGTCGGCGTCGTCGTCGTAGAACATGGCGCGCCAGCCTAGTACACGCGTCTTCCCGGTCAGGCGGTCGCCGCGGCGACCAGCGTGCGCGCCGGGAGCGTGAGACGCCCGGACTCGTCGCGGTAGTCCCCGAGGCGTGTATCGATCGCCTCGCGCAGATGATCCCGGCGATCGGCATCCAGTCGCGCCAGCGCGTCGGCAAAGGGAACCGAGAGCGCAACCCGGTCCTCCCACCACGCGTCCTCGTCGTCGTAGGTGAAGTTCAGGTCCACGGCCGCGACCTCGACCTCGGAGAACCCGGCGTCCTCGAGCAGCGTCTCGGTCCGGCCGGGCTCCGCGAACGCGAACATCCCGGGCTGGTCGGGATTCGGCGGGGGCGTGTCCAGGAGTCGCTGCATCTCGTCGGAGCCGATCGCCGCCCAGACGTTGTGCTCCGGCCGGTCCCAGGCCGCGAGCGCGACGCGGCCGCCCGGGCGCAGGACCCGCCGGGTCTCGCCCAGGGCCGCGCCCGGATCGGCCAGCAGCATGTATCCCCAGCGGCACAGGACGGCGTCCAGGCCTGCCGCCGGGAGCGCGATCGACTCGGCGTTGAGCGCGCGAAACTCGACGTTGCCCAGACCGAGCTCCTCGGCGCGCGCGCGGGCGGCGTCGAGCATCCCCTCGGATGCGTCGGAGGTGATCAGCGTCCCGCCCGGCGCGATGAGCTCGGCGACGAGAAAGCCGGTGTCCCCCGGGCCGGCCGCAAGCTCGAGCACGCGGTGGCCGGGCTGCGGGTGGACCGCCTCGGCCATCCACTGCGACACGGGCATCGCCACCGCCTGAAATGCCGCGCGGCGCTCGCTCCAGCCGGCCGCCGCCCGCTCCCACGCGTCGCGCGCGCCGGCCCGGTACGCCTCGGCGTCGAAGCCCGCCATCACGCCAGGGCCCGCCGCAGCAGCTTGCCGGAGGGCGTGCGCGGCAGCCCGTCGGAGGTGAACCAGATCTCCTTGGGCACCTTGAAGCCCGCCAGCGCAGAGCGGCAATGCGCGCGCAGCTCCTCGACGGCGCCGACCGCGCCGGGGCGGAGCACGACGGCGGCGACCACCCTCTGCCCCCACTCCGGGTCGGATCGACCGTAGACGGCCGCCTCCGCGACCGCGGGATGGGTGGCGAGGACCGCCTCGACCTCGGCGGGAGCGACGTTCTCGCCGCCCGTCACGATCGTGTCGGCCCGGCGTCCCGTGATCGTCAGGCGCCCCGCCTCGTCGAGCGCGCCGAGGTCGCCGGTGCGCAGGACTCCGTCCTCACCGGCGGCACCTGGAGCGACCGTCGGCCCCGCGACGAGGATCTCGCCCTCGGGAGAGACCTCGACGCGGGTGCCCGGCAGGGGCCGGCCCGCGGTCTCGGGTTCGCCGATCTCCGAGGTCGTGACCTGCGAGCACGCCTCCGTCAGGCCGTAGGTCTGCGCCACCGCGATCCCGGCCGCGGCCGCCCGCTCGGCGAGCGCCGGCGGCAGGGCACCGCCGCCGAGCAGCGCGCAGCGAAGCGCCGGCGGCTGTTCGAGCCCGGCCTCGAGGAGACGGGCGAGCATCGTGGCGACGAGCGAGACCACCGTGACGTCCCGGTCGCGCAGCGCCCCGGCGACCGCGCCGGCATCGAAGCGCTCGTGCAGGATGGCGGTGGTGGCGAACGCCGCGCTGCGGACCAGCACCGACAGGCCGCCGACGTGGGCGACCGGCAGCGCGGAGAGCCAGCGCTCGCCGGCGTCGTGGCCGAGCACGGCGGCCGATCCGCGCGCGCTCGCACCGAAGTTGGCGAAGGTCAACCCGATCGGTCTCGGCGCCGTGGTCGTGCCGGAGGTGTGGACGACCGCCGCGAGCGCGTCGGGCCGGTGCGCGTCAAGCAACGGCGTGTCGGCCTCGTCGCCGTCGAGCCGCTGGTCGACGATCGCCGCCGCGCCGGTCGCTCGCACGGCCCGCTCCCCGGGGGTGAGCCGCGGGTCGACCGGCACGGGCACGGCGCCCAGGCGCCAGCAACCGTGGAATGCCTCGGCGAAGGCGACGCCGGGCGGCAGGACCAGCGCGACCCGCTGGCCGGCGGTCACTCCGCGCGCCGCAAGCCGCCGGGCGACCGTATCGGCGCGCCCGAGCAGGTCGTCGTAGGCGACCGCCTCCGCGGCGGTCTCGATCGCCGGGTGCTCCGGCGCGCGGTCGGCCGCGGCGACGAGCCAGCAGGGGATTTCCATGGCCGACAGGCTAGTGTGATCGGCCGTGAGCGACGTGACCTGGAGCCCCGCCGGCGAGTACACGGACATCCGCTACGAGACGTCCGGCGACGGCATCGCGAAGATCACCATCGACCGCCCGGAGGTCCGTAACGCCTTCCGCCCGCAGACGCTGATCGAGATCTCCGACGCCCTCACCCGGGCGCGCGACGATCTCGACATCGGCGTGATCATCCTCACCGGGGAGGGGCCGGACGCCTTCTGCTCCGGAGGAGATCAGCGGGTGCGGGGCGATGCGGGCTACCTGGCCGAGGACGAGGCGGCGCAGCGCGGCGTCGGCCGGTTCCACGTCACCGACCTGCACCTGCAGATCCGCCGGACCCCCAAGCCCATCGTGGCGATGGTGGCCGGCTACGCCATCGGCGGCGGCCAGGTGCTCCAGGTCGTATGCGATCTGGCGATCGCCGCCGACAACGCGCGCTTCGGCCAGACCGGACCAAAGGTCGGTTCGTTCGACGGCGGGTACGGCGCCGGCCTGCTCGCCCGCCAGATCGGCGCCAGGCGGGCCCGCGAGATGTGGTTCCTCTGCCGTCAGTACGACGCGCAGACCGCGCTGGACTGGGGACTCGTCAACGCCGTCGTCCCGCTCGAGCGTCTCGAGGCGGAGACCGTCGAGTGGTGCCGCGAGATGCTGGCGCTCTCCCCCTTCGCGCTCCGGCTGCTCAAGGCGAGCTTCAACGCCACCGAGGACGGACTGGCCGGCCTTCAGCAGCTCGCCCACGACACGAACCTCCTCTTCTACGGCAGCGAGGAGGCGCACGAGGGCCGCGACGCATACGTGGAGAAGCGCCGGCCCGACTTCTCCAAATTCCCCCGCCGGCCCTAGGCGAGCCCGTGCCGAGCGGCGCCCGGATCTGGCTCATGGCGGCACGCCCGCGTACGCTGCCCGCGGCCGTGGCGCCGGTGCTGGTGGGCACCGCGCTCGCCGGGCAGGCCGGCGTCTTTCACCCGCTCACCTTCATCGCCACGCTCGTCGGCGCGATCTTCATCCAGGTGGGCACGAACCTCTCCAACGACTACTCCGACGCGCGGCGCGGGGCGGACACCGAGGACCGCCTCGGCCCCGTGCGGGTGACGGCGGGCGGCCTGGTGCCGCCGCGGCAGGTTCTGATGGCGACGTGGGTGTCGTTCGGGGTGGCCGTGCTCGTCGGTATCTACCTGGTCGCCGTGGCGGGCTGGGAGCTCCTCCTCGTGGGCGGCGCGTCGATCCTCGCCGGGGTGCTCTACACCGGCGGCCCGCGTCCGTACGGCTACGAGGGCCTGGGCGAGCTGTTCGTGTTCGCCTTCTTCGGGATCGTCGCGGTCACCGGCTCCTACTTCGTGCAGGCGAAGAACCTGCCGTGGGAGGCGTTCGTGCTGGCCATCCCGGTGGGGCTGCTCGCGGCCGCGATCCTGATGGTCAACAACATCCGCGATCTCGAGACGGACCGGCGCGCGGGCAAGCGAACCCTCGCCGTGCGCCTGGGCCGGAGCCGCGCGCGGCGGCTGTACGCCCTCATGATCTACGTCGCGTTCCTGCTCGCGCCGCTGCCCTGGGTGCTCGGCTCCCTGTCGGCGTGGCTGCTCCTGCCGTGGCTCGTGCTTCCGCTTGCCGTGCCGCTGGTCCGCACCGTCGCGAACCACACGGACGGGCCGACCCTGAACGCCGCACTCGCACGGACGGGGATGCTCCAGCTCGTCTTCTGCCTGCTGCTGTCGGGGGGCATCCTGCTGTCGTGACCGACTTCGACGTCGAGACGGTCACGTACCGGTTCCGCGCCTCGATCACCACCGCGCACGGAACGCTGCACCAGCGTGAGGTGCTCGTGCTCCAGCTGCGCGACGAGCGGGGGATCCAGGGGATCGGGGAGGCCGCGCCGCTGCCCGGGTACGGCCGCGGCAGCCTCGCCGACGCACGCGCCGACCTGGTCGAGGCGCTCTCGGACTCCCCGACACCGTCCGGGTTCGGGTACCGGACACCGCAGGCGGCGAGCGCGCTCGACGTCGCGACGCGCGACCTCGATGCCCGTCGGCGCGCGCGCCCGTTCCTCGACGGGCTCTGCGAGCAACCCTCCGGCTCGATTCGGGTCAACGCCACCGTCGCCGCGACCGATCGGGCCGGCGCGTCGCGGGAGGCGGCCGCCGCCGTCGAAGCGGGCTTCTCCTGCGTGAAGCTCAAGGTGGGCGTCGGCGACGACGCCGGCCGGGTGGCGGCGGTGCGCGCCGCCGTCGGCCCGGACACCGCGATTCGCATCGACGCGAACGGGGCGTGGAGCCCGGATGAGGCGGTCGCCGCGCTGCGCTCGCTGGCCTCCGCCGGCATCGAGATGTGCGAGGAGCCGGTGCATGGCGTCGCCGGGTTGGGCGAGGTGCGCGAGCGGCTCGGCGGCGAGGTGCCCATCGCCATGGACGAGTCGGCGTCGGAACCCGGCGCGCTCGACTCCGGGGTGTGCGATTTCGTATGCCTGAAGACGGCATCCGCCGGCGGGATCACGTCCCTCCTGGACGGGGCCCGCCGGGCGCGGGAGGCCGGCTCGGAGGTCTACGTCGCCTCGACCTACGACGGGCCGATCGGCATCGCCGCCGGCCTGCACGCCGCGGCGGCCCTCGGGCCGGACATCCCGGCCTGCGGGCTCGCCACGCTGCCCCTCTTCGCGAACGTCGACGACCCCTTCCCCGCCCGCGACGGGCGGATCCAGGTCCCGCGCGGCCCGGGCCTCGGCGTTACCTGGCCGGTGGGATGACGAGCACGGGCCGATCGCTGTGGTGGACGACGCCGTTGGCGACGCTCCCGATCATCAGCGACTGAAGCCCGGGGTGGCCGCGCGTGCCCACGGCAATGGCCCGCGCGTCGATCTCGTCGGCGACGTCCACGATCGCGCGCCAGATCTTGCCCTCGGCCGTCCGCGCGGTGGCGTCGAAGCCGTGCTCGCGCGCCGCATCGGCGCCCTGCTCCGCCGTGCGCTGGGCGACCTGGGCCCCGATGTCGTCCATCTCCTGCTCCAACCCGGCCGCGCGGCCCACTCCCTCGCTGACGCCGGCGAGCGGGTCATACCCGGCGAAGGCAGCGGTGGGCTCCCACACCGTCAGGACGACGGCCGGGCCGCCGCCGAGCAGCGCCCCCGCGGCCGAGATGGCCCGGCGAGCGGATTCGGAGCCGTCGTAGCCCAGCAGCACGGGATTGGATGCGTTCGACTCGGCCACGCGGGGCGCAAGGCTATCCGGCCCGGGCGGGCGTCACCGCAGGGACGTGCGCAGTGCCAGCACGCGCGCGGCCGAGCTGCGCAGCTCGGCGACCGACACCCGCCCCGCGCGCGCGTCGCGGATGAGGCCCTCGGCCGCCTGCGCCCCGCCGGCGTAGGACTGGGCGAACAGGAGCAGGTCGGCGCCGGCGCGGGCGGACATGCGCGCCTGCACCGCCGGCGATCCGAAGCGCGACGCGGCCGCCGTCTCGAGGTCGTCGGTGATGGACACGCCGGTGAAGCCGAGCCGGCCGCGCAGCTCGTCGGTGGCCAGGCGCCGCGAGAAGAGCGCCGGCAGGCGGTCGAATGCCGGGTAGATCGCGGTGGCGAGCATCACGAGATCGATGCGGGCGCCGACCGCCGCGGCAAACGGCGCCTCGTCGATCCGCCGCAGCGTGGCCTGCGAGAGCCCGATGCGGCTGGCCACCGTGTCCTCGTCCACGCGCGGCACGCCGATGCCGGGGAAGTGCTTGGCCGTCGCGGCGACGCGGCCGGCCCGCAGCGCGCCGGCGAAGGCCGTGCCGAGCGCGGCCACCTTGGCCGGGTCACGCGAGTAGCTGCGCTCCAGGTTCTCCGAGAACGATCCCGGCCGCGCCGTGTCCAGGACCGGCGCGAGGTTCACGTTTACGCCGACGCCGCGAAGATTGCGGGCGGTGGCCGCGCCCTCCGCGCGGGCGACCGCCGTGCTGCCGGTGAGCCCGACCGCCGCCGGGCTGCGACTCGGCGCCCCGCTGAGACGCTTCACGAACCCGCCCTCCTGGTCGATCATCACCAGCAGGGGGGTGCGCAGGCCGGCGGGGCGCGGAATCGCCTGGAGCCGCGCGACGGTGGCTCGCAGGCGCGCACGGGAGGCGATGTTGCGCCCGAACAGGATCACGCCCGCCGCCTCGCCCGCGCGGATGCGGCGCTCGAGTGCCGCGGGCGGAGTCGCACCGGCATAGGAGAAGACCATGTGCTGGCCCACCAGCTGGCGCGTGCTCAATGCCGGCAGCGCGGGTCCCGGCTGGGTCGCGCCGGGGCCGGTGCCGCCGGTGGCCGCCGCCGCGCTGGCGGCGGCCGTGACGGCCAGCAGGAGCGCGGCCGCGACGGCGAGCGGTCGGCGGGTCACGGAGCATCGGAACACCACCCGGGGCGGTTCGATGCGGGGCTCAGGCGTCCTGCACGCCCGTCAGCGCGGCCGCCACGATGGCGGGCGCCTCGAGATGCACCGCATGACCCGCGCCCGGCACGATGAGCGCCCGCGCTCGCGGCAGGCGCGCCACCATGCGCTCCGCCAGCTTGGCGTAGGTGCCGTCGCGTTCCCCCGCGACCACGGTCACCGGCATCCGCAGCTCCCCCAGGCGCGGCCACAGCGGTTCCGCCGCTCCCTGGCCCAGGCCGCGCAGCGCGGCCGCCAGGCCGGCGGGCTCGCTGCGCAGCCGGTCCTCGTGCACCGCCTCCGCGACCGCGGCCGGCTGGCCCTTGAAGATCGGCTGCCTCTGCCATCGTCGCGCGAAGGTCTCGATGTCCAGCTCGTCCTCGAGCTCCGCCGCCAGGGCATCGTCGGCCTCACGCCGGGCGGCGCGCTCGACGTCGTCGGCGATGCCGGGCGTCGTGCCGACGAGCACGAGGCGCTCCACCCGATCGGGATGGGCGAGGGCCACACGAAGCGCCAGGCGCCCGCCCATCGAGTAGCCGGCGACGCCGAAGCGCTCCGGCACCTCCGCCATCACGTCGTCGACGCAGGCATCGACCGTCACCGGCCGCCGCGCCCCGGCGGACCCGTGGCCGCGCAGGTCCGGGGCGAGAGCGGTATAGCGTTCGCCCAGCGCGTCGATCACGCCGCGCCAGCTCGCACCCGTCTGCGTGAACCCGTGAAGAAAGAGGACGATCGGGCGCACGCCACCATCATGACCGCGACCGACACTCACCTGCTCCTGCGCGCGTTCTGCGACGAGCTGGCCCGCTGCGGCATGACCGATGCGTGCACGTCTCCGGGCTCACGGTCGGCGCCGCTCATCCTCGCCCTCGCGCGCGAGCCACGCCTTCGGTGCCATTCCCACATCGACGAGCGCTGCGCCGGCTTCTTCGCGCTCGGCCTGGCCAAGGCGAGCCGCCGGCCGGTGGCGGTCGCCTGCACCTCGGGCACCGCGGCCGCCGAGCTGGCGCCCGCCGTCCACGAGGCGCGCGAGGCCCGCGTGCCGCTGCTGGTGCTCACGGCCGACCGTCCGCCCGAGCTGCGGGAGACCGGGGCCGGGCAGACGATCGACCAGGTCAAGCTCTACGGCGCGGCCGCCAAGTGGTTCTTCGAGGTCGGCGTCCACGACGCCGGCATCGACCGGCTGCGGTTCCTTCGCACCCTCGCCTGCCGCGCGTACTGGACGTCCGTCGAGGGGCGGCCCGGACCCGTGCACCTCAACTTCCCCCTCCGCGAGCCGCTCGTGCCGGACGGCCCGCTGCCCGACCTCGACGACGGTCGTCCCGACGGCGCGCC
>DASYIJ010000318.1:0-16816 GCA_035997675.1 Solirubrobacteraceae bacterium | reverse complement strand
TCGGGCGTGGCCGCCTTGACGAGCGCGAGCTCGAGCTGCGTGCGCGGGTCGGCGCCGGCCTTGATCGCCTCGAGCCCGGAAGCGAGGAGGTCCAGCAGGCGGACGGTCGCGGCGCGCGGCATCCGGGCCGCCTGCTCGGCGAGGCGGCCGTCGTGCTCGGGCGATATCGCGATCTCGGCCGGCACCTCGCCGCCGAGCGTGCCGACGATCAGCAGGCCGCGGGCGTGGGCCTCGAGGTCACGGATGAACGTCGCGGCGTCGCGGCCGGACTCGGCGAGGCGGTCGGCGGCCAGCAGCACCGCCCGCGCGTCGCCCGCGGCGATCGCGTCGAGCGCGCCGAAGAGGAGGTCGGCGTCCGCGACGCCCAGCACGGCCAGGACGTCCTCGAGCGCGATCGAGTCGCCGGAGTACGTGACGAGCTGCTCGAGCGTGCCGAGCGCGTCGCGGAACGAGCCGGTCGCGTGGCGCGCGAGCAGCGCGACGGCCTCTGGGCCGATCTCGACGCTCTCGGCGGCGGACACGCGCCGCAGCACGCCGGCGACCTGCTCGGCCGTCGGGCGCTTGAAGTCGAAGCGGTGACAGCGGTCGACGACCGTCGGCAGGACCTTGTTGGCCTCGGTCGTCGCCAGGACGAAGATCGTGTTCGGCGGCGGCTCCTCGAGCGTCTTGAGGAACGCGTTCCACGCCTGGGTGGACAGCATGTGCGCCTCGTCGAGGATGTAGATCTTGTGGCGCCCGGAGACCGGCGCATAGGCGACCCGCTCGCGCAGCTCGCGGATGTCGTCGACCGAGTTGTTCGAGGCCGCGTCCATCTCGATCACGTCGAGCGACGTGGCGCCGGCGATCGCGACGCAGGATTCGCACTTGCCGCAGGGCTCGGTGGTGGGGCCGCGCTCGCAGTTCAGGCAGGCGGCGAGGATCTTCGCCATGCTCGTCTTGCCGGTCCCCCGCGATCCCACGAAGAGGTAGGCGTGATGGACCTTGTCCTGCTCGACCGCGTTGCGCAGGGTCCGCACCACGTGCTCCTGGCCGACCACCTCGTCGAAGGTGCGGGGGCGGTGGCGGCGGTAGAGCGATGGGGCCTCGGGCACGGACGGCCAATCTAGCAGCGGTCTCGGCCTGCGCTTCCGGGTAGCGTCGCGGGTTGATGCAGCGGCTCCGGCCCACCGCGGGAATCGCCGTCGGCGCGCTCGCGCTGTGGCTCGCGCTGCCGTCGTACCTCAACTACGACACGGCGTGGTCGCTCGTGTGGGGCGGCGAGCTGGCGCGGGGTGCGCCGCCGAACCTGGAGGCGCTGTCCGCGCCGACGCCGCACCCGCTCGGCACGCTGCTCGGCGTGGTCCTGGCACCGCTCGGCGCGGCGGCCGGCGACGCCGCCGCGCTGCTCGTGCTGGGCTCGCTGGCCGCGGTTGTGTGGCTGGCGTTCGCGCTCGGCCGGGCGTGGTTCGGCGCCGCCGCGGGCTGGATCGCGGCGGCGCTCGTTCTCACCTCGGTCCCGCTGCTGACGACGACGGGGCGCGCGTATCTCGATGTCCCCTACCTCGCGCTCGTGCTCGGCGCCGTCCTGGTCGAGACACGGCGCCGGCGCGCCGGGGCACCGGTCCTCGCGCTGCTCGCCGTGGCGGGACTCTGGCGCCCGGAGGCGTGGTTGTTCTCGGCTGCGTACTGGGTCTGGTTCGCGCGCGGGCGCCCGCGCGCGCGAGCGGCGCGGTTGGCCGCCCTCGCCGCGGCGGCGCCGCTGGCGTGGGTGGTCGGCGATCTCGTCCTGGCCGGCGACCCGCTGCATTCCTTCACGTGGACACGCGAGCAGGCCGCGGCGCTGGGGCGCGCCCGCGGGCCGGGGGCGCTCGAGATGTCGCTGCCGGACAAGCTCGCGAATGCCGTCGGGGTCCCGGTGCTCATCGCGGGTACCGCTGGGCTCGCGCTCCTCCTGCGCCGGCGGCCACGCACCGGCGGCGGGCTGGCCGCGGCGGCGCTCGGCGCGGCCCTGGCCACGGCGGCCGTCCTGACCGCCGCCGGCATGCCAGTCGTGGAGCGCTACCTGCTCCTGCCCCTGGTGTTGCTCATCGTCCTCGCGGCCGGCGCTGCCACCGAGGTCTGGGCTCTGCGCGGGACCACGACCGCCCAACGCCCGGGAAGCCGTCCGGCGATTGCGGGGTTCGCCGGCCTGGCCGTCGCCGTCCTGCTCGCATCGTCGGTGCCCGGGCGCCTCGGCGCCGTCGCCGCCCAGCGGGATCGTCTCGACGCGCAGGCCACGCTGCGCGCCGACCTGCGGGCGCTGGCCGTGGGCGGCGGCCTGCCTTCGGGGTGCGCCCGGGTCGCGGCCTCCAGCCACAAGCTGATCCCGCTGCTCGCGCTCTGGACCGCGCGCCCCCCCGCGAGCTTCGCGGCCGAAGGCCCGGCGGAGGCGTACGTCGAGCCCGCCACGGCGACCGCGCGGCGCGCGCTGCTCGTGGCGTCGAGCGATCCGCCCGAGACGACGCCGTCGCCTCCGGCGGGCGCGGTGGAGGTCGCGCGCAACAACGCCTGGCGCGTCGAGGCGCGCTGCTGACGGGCTGAATATGGACCGTGCACCCTCCGTCGAAGCTCGGGCCTCGAGCGCATTCGCCGGTGGTAGCTCCGGCCGGGGAACCCGCTGGCGCCTACCGGTGACCGCTTAAGGCTGCTTCCTTCCGGATCTGACCTGGTTCACGGGCCGGCATCGCGCGGGACCCGGCCTTCATCGCCTCACCGGCGCGCGGGCCTCGAGGCGACGCGCCCCTCGGGAGGGAATTCGGCCCCGCTAGAGCGGATTGTGGGTACAGGGCACCGCTATCTCCCCGCCTAGCACGGTCCACGACCATCGTAGCTCAGGCGGGTCCGGCGAGCGCCCGGGCGGCCACCGAGACGTCAACCGCCAGCCCGGCGGACTCCTCGCCGCGCTTGGCGTCGTACAGGCGCCGGTCGGCCGCCCGGACGATGGCCTCGGCATCCTCGCCGTCCGCCGGAAACAGCCCCCAGGCCACGGTCCCGCACAGCGGCTCCCCTCCGGGATCGAACACCTGCGAAGCGGCGTCCTGGAGCGCGTCCGCAATGCGGCGGGCTCCGTTCGGACCGGCGCCCGGCGCGATCACGACGAACTCGTCCCCGCCGATGCGCGCCACCGTGTCGTCGGGTCGGGCCGCCGCGCGAAGCCGTCCGGCCAGTGCCGACAGCACGTCGTCGCCGGCCGGATGCCCATGTCGATCGTTGATCACCTTGAAGTCATCGAGGTCGAGCAGCACGACCGCGTAGCCCGCGGACTCGTCCCCCGCGCGGCGCCCGAGGTGGGGCCGGCCGACCCGCGTCGTCTCGGCGTTCAGGGCGATCTGCGCCGCCCGCCGGTTGCCCAGTCCGGTCAGAGGATCAGACACCGCCATCTCGCGCTGCCGCTCTTCGGCCCGCACCATGCGGGCCTTGAGGGTGACGATGGCGAACGTGAGGACGGCGTACGCGACCGCGGCGACGAGCAGCCGCGGGAGGAATCCGCCGTCCACGGCAGCGTGGTCGTAGAGGAGCGGCGACGCGGACACCAGCACGATTTCGATCGTCAGTGGCCAGGCCCAGCGCGGTGGAAGGAAGTAGGCCGCGTAGAGGATCGGGAGCACGAGGAGCGCCTGCGCGTAGGAATGCGCACCGCCCGTGGCCCGGAGCGCGACGGTACCCACCACGGCCACGAGCACCGCCGACACCCACGTGTGACCGAGCAGGGGCAGCCGCTCCCAGTCGATCAGCTCGAGCACGCAGACGATCCCGTACGCCGCGATCAGCGTGCTGAAGCCGAGCACGACACCCGCATGGCCACGGTCGGCGCCGGGGAGGACGAGGCCGACCGCGTTGACCACCGCTGCGGCCAGCATCAGCCAGCCCGCGACCACGCCCATGAGCCGACGCTCGTCGTGAGACGCATGGCCGCCGTGCGCCGCGAAGGGCCGGCTCGGCTGGTCTGGCGCGCGTGGGGACATGATCGTCCGGCGCCCGCCCCGCAAGGAGCCTCTTCGGCAGCCCGTGGCTGAAGCTCAAGTCCCCGCGTCGACTTGGCGCGTTGCCCGTAGGGCCCAGACGATGATCAGAGCCTGGACCGGCAGTCGCGCGTACAGCAGCGCCGGCGGGATCCGCCGGTAGCGCTCGGGGTGAAGCGCCATGTGGAGGTTGGCCGGAAAGACCGCGACCATCGTCGCCGCCAGCCACCATCCGGCCGCCCGGCGGGTCCGCTCCGGAAGCGCACCGAGCCCGCCGACGATCTCCGCCGCACCGCTGGCGTAGACCAACTCGCGGTGGGCCGGCAGGTAGTCGGGCATGATCGCGATGTAGCTCCGCGGGCGGACGAAATGCATCGCCCCGGCGAAGGTGAAGAAGGCGGCCAGCGCCCGCGTCGATCGCTTCATTTCCCGGCCCCGCACCGCCTGGACCCTACAAGTGCGGTCTCGACGTTTGAGCACGGTCAGACAGGATAGGTAACTGACCGACCGTTCAGTTGTATAACTGACCGATCGTTCAGTTCGACTGGGAGGGACGCATGCTTCGCGACACCGTGCTCCAGACGCTCGCTTCGACGACGAAGCCCGCCGGCGGCGCCGAGATCGGCCAGGTGATCATCGCCACCGTGGGCGGACTGGCCCTCAGCTTCGGTGTGCTCGCGCTGGTGATCGGCCACCGCACCGGTCGCCTGAAGCTGGTCGGCCGCGCCGCCGCCCTGGCCGAGCGCGAGTCCGGAGTCGCCGGGTGGGCCGCCCTGCCCGGCGCCCTGCTCGGCGTCGCGTTGCTCACCGCCGTGTTCGGGATGTACTGGGACATCTCGCTTCACCTCGACAACGGACGGGACCCGGGGCCGCTGGCCAACCCGGCCCACTACTTCATCCTCCTCGGCCTCTTCGGCGTCCTGTTCGCCGGCGTCGCCGCCATCGCGCTCCCGCTCAAGCGACCCGACGCGGCCGCGATCCGCCTCCCCAACGGCTGGTGGGCTCCCGTCGGCGGACTGCTGATCGCGATCTGCGGCTCCGTCTCGCTGCTGGCGTTCCCGCTCGACGACATGTGGCATCGCCTGTTCGGCCAGGACGTGACGCTCTGGGGCCCGACGCACCTGCTGCTGATCGGCGGCGCCTCCTTCTCGATCATCGGAGCCTGGATCCTCCACGTCGAGGGCGAGAGCACGCGGACGAAGACCGCGCGGACGCGCCGGCGCGCCCGCGCGCGCGAGTTCATCCTCGCCGGCTCGTTCCTCGTCGGCCTCTCGACCTTCCAGGCCGAGTTCGACTTCTCCGTCCCCCAGTTCCGGCTGGTGTCCCATCCGATCCTGCTGATGCTGGCCGCCGGCATCGGGCTCGTCGTCGCCCGTGTGCGGTTGGGGCGCGGCGGCGCGCTCGGCGCGGTCGCGGTCTTCCTCGTCATCCGCGGGCTGCTCGCCCTGCTCGTCGGTCCGATCTTCGGTCAGACCACCCCGCACTTCCCGCTGTACATCGTGGAAGCCGGGCTCGTCGAGCTGATCGCGCTGCGCTTCGCCGCCCGCGAGCGTCCGATCGCCTTCGGCGCGCTCGCCGGCGTCGCGATCGGCACGGTCGGGCTCGCCGCGGAGTGGGCCTGGTCGCATGTCTGGTGGGTGATCCCGTGGCCGTCGTCGCTGTTCCCGGAGGCTGCCATCGCGGGCTTCGTCGCCGCCGTGGCCGGCGGGGTGCTCGGCGGATGGATCGGCCGCTCCCTGCTCTCCGAACGCTCACGCGAGAGCGCGCCGCGGTGGGCGGTCCCCGTGGCCGCCGTGGCCGCGGTCGGCGTGCTCGCGTTCATGCTGCCGATGCCGAACCCGGCGCAACCGCCCCGCGCCACCATCGCGCTGACGAACCTGCACGGCGGTCCGAAGCGGACCGTGGCGGCGACGATCCGTTTCCAGCCGCGCGACGCCGCCCGCGATGCGCGCTGGCTCGATGTGACGGCCTGGCAGGGCGGCGCGAGCGTGGTCGACCCGCTGAAGCAGATCGGCCCGGGCGTGTACCGGACCACGAAGCCGATCCCGGTGTACGGGAACTGGAAGGTGACGGTGCGGCTGCACAAGGGCTCCGCCCTCATGGGCCTGCCCGTCTACTTCCCCAACGACCCGGCCATCCCGGTCGGCGCGGTCCCGGCGCAGCCGCACTTCGACCGTGCGTTCGTGCGCGACAAGAAGAACCTGCAGCGCGAGCAGAAGGGCAACGTGCCCGGCTTCCTGACCGGCCTGGCCTACGTGGCGGTGCTGCTCATCTGGCTCGGCATGCTCGCCGCGCTCGGGTGGGGGCTGGCGCGCCTGGCGCGCACGAGCCCCGATGAGGGCGGCCCAACTGCCCCGCCCGAGGCCGCCGAAAGCGAGCGGTCGGCGGCGGGCGGCCGTGCCGTGACCGCATAGACAACACGCCGCCGGCTCCAGTCCGTCATGCTGAGGGCATGAGCTTGCTACGCGCCCTCGGTGGCGGACGGGACCTGGCCATCGACCTCGGCACCGCGAACACCCTGGTGTTCGTGCACGGAGAGGGGATCCTCGTGGACGAACCCTCGGTGGTCGCCGTCGACGAGTCGGGCGAGGTCTACGCGGTCGGGAGCGAGGCCGAGCGCATGCTCGGACGCACACCGGCCAGCATCTCGGCACAGCGGCCGCTGAAGGACGGCGTGATCGCGGACTTCGAGGTCACCGAGCAGATGCTGCGCCACTTCATCCGGCGCGTGCTGCCCTCCCGCCGCGCCCGCGCCCGCCTGATCGTCTGCGCTCCCTCGGGCATCACCGAGGTGGAGGCCCGCGCGGTGGTGGAGGCGTCGATGGCCGCCGGGGCGCGCGAGGTCGAGCTGATCGAGGAGCCGATCGCCGCGGCGCTGGGCGCCGGCCTGGACATCTCCGAGCCCTCCGGCGTGATGGTGGTCGACGTGGGCGGCGGCACGAGCGAGGTCGCCGTGCTGTCGATGGGCGGCATCGTCGTGTCGACGTCGATGCGCGTCGGCGGCTACACGCTCGACGAGGCGATCGTCGACTTCGTGAAGAACGAGCATCGCCTGGCCGTCGGGGCGCGCACGGCCGAGGAGGTCAAGCTGCGCATCGGTACGGCCTATCCCGTGGCCGAGGAGACCGCGACGGAGATCCGCGGCCGCGACATGATCTCGGGCCTGCCGACGAAGCTGGCGCTGACCAGCGGCGAGGTGCGCGCCGCACTGGCGCCGACCCTGACCACCACGGTGAACGGCGTGAAGGAGACGCTCGACCGCACGCCGCCCGAGCTGGCGTCGGACATCTCGGCCCACGGCATCGTGCTGGCCGGCGGCGGCTCCCTGTTGCGCGGTTTCGCCGAGCTGCTGCGGGCCGAGACCGGCATGCCGGTCAACCTCGCCGACGACCCCCTCACCTGCGTCGTCCGGGGCGCGGGCGAGGCGCTGGCGGAATTCGGCGCCAGCGCCCGCGCCTCGAAGCGCCGGTCCCAGCTCGGCCTGCGGCACACCCGCATGGCCAGCTCGGCCGGCTAGCGACCGTCGCTCAGCCGGTCGAAGCCGCCTGGCGCGGCTGGGCCGCGAGGGTCACCGTGACCACCTGCGTGCTCGATCCGCGCCGCACCGTCAGCTTCACGCGGTCGCCCGCCTGGTGACCGCTGATCGCCGCGACGAGGTCGTTGGAACCCTGGACCGGGTTGCCGTCGAACGCGGTCACGACGTCGCCGCTGCGCAGCCCCGCGGCGGCGGCCGGGCCGCCGCCCTGGACCGAGCCGATCAGCGCGCCCTTGCCGTCGGCGGTCTGGCCGGTCTCCACGCCGAGGAAGGCGTGGTTGACCTGGGCTCCGCGCTCGAGCTGCGACAGCTCGGACTTCACGAGGTCGATCGGAACGGCGAAGCCGACGCCGCTCGAGCTCGAAGCCGTGCCGCCGGTGGCGATCTGGTCGGCGATGCCCACGAGGCGGCCGTTGGCGTCAAGCACGGGGCCACCGGAGTTGCCCGGGTTCAGCGAGGCGTCGGTCTGGATCGCGTGGGCGATGCTGAAGCCGTTGGTCGCCCCGATCGTCCGGTCCACCCCGGAGACCACGCCGGTGCTCAGGCTGCGGCTGTACTGGAAGGGGTCGCCGATGACGGCGAGCGGGTCGCCCACCGACAGCGTCTTCGAGCTGCCGAGCGCGAGGGGGTGCAGCGTGAGGCCGGAGGGATCGATCTTCAGCAGGGCGATGTCGGTGGACGGGTCGGACCCCAGGACCCGGGCTGTTCTGGTCGTCCCGTCCTGAAAGCTCACCTTGATCGACGAGGCGCCGGTCACGACGTGCGCCGCGGTGAGGATGCGTCCCTGACCGTCGAGCACCGATCCGCTGCCGGCCGCCGTGGTCTGGGACTGGCCGCCGGGTGCGCCGAACGGGCCGCCGCCGCCCTGGCCGCCGGGAGAGCTCACGCCCTGCGCGGTGATGTCGACCACCCCGGCCGAGGAGCTCGCATACAGCTTGCGGGCGTTGAGCCCGGACGTCGCACCCGAGCCGCCCGAGCCGGACACCTGCTGAACGACGCTCGTGGACTTCGTCGAGCCGTCGAGCGCGCCGGTGACGGCCAGCAGGCCGGCCACGGCGCCGGCGCCGAGCAGCGCCGCACCCAGCGCCACGACGACGAGCAGGGCGCGACCGGCTCCCCCACCGGATCGCCGACGCCGCGGCCCGCCGGGCGGTGTGGGCGGATCGGCGAGACGACCGTTGCCGGGCCCCGCGGGTGGTTGCTCGATTGTGGGCGTCGACATCAGAACCTCGCTTCGCAGTGGGAGATCGTCCTCGATAGATGATGGATCGGCAGCCTTAGGGCCTTCTCTGGCGTACATAAGCGCTACGTATGAACTACTTACCCGCCGCCCGCAGCGCGGCGGCGTGGCCCTGGCAGTCGTAGAGGGTGATCGTGGAGCTTGCGGCCCCGCCGGCGGTGCCCGTGGTCGCGGAGCCCGGCACGGTCACACGCGTGCAGGTCCGCGCCACGGCGGCCATCGCGCGGCTGGAGCCGACGCGGCCGTCGGCGCGCGGACCGCGGGCGGTGGCATCGCTCGTCAGGACCCAGCGGATCTGGCCGGACTGAACGGCGTTGGCGAGCCAGCTGACGCTGACGACGCTTTCGCGTCCGGAGAACCCGCCGATACCCGCGACGTTGGCCCCGCTGGAGATGATCTGGCTCGCGGCGCCCTGCTGGCTGGAGACGGCAATCGTCCCGCCGCCATGCGCGTTGACGTATTGCAGGACCTGCTTCAGGGACCCGGAGTCGGCGCCGAATGGACCGCCGCCCGGGCCGCCGGCCATGCCGCCGCGCGCGCCCGCGGACGCGCCCCCGCCCGGGAAGCCGCCCGCGCCGCCCGGCGCGGCCGGAGCTCCGCCGCCCGGCGCAGCCGGCGCACCCGCGCCCAGCCCGGGAGGAGGCCCGAACCCGTTCGGCGGCCGGCCCGCGAGCCCGCCCGGCGGCCCACCGCGCCCGCCCGGACCCTGACCGATGCCGGAGGTGATCGGACCTCCCGCGGGGAAGGTCCCGTTCGTCGGGTGCCCGAGCGTGTCGACCGCCCAACTCGCGGGCGCGACGAGCAGCGCGGCGAGGGCGCCGCCGAGCACGGCAGCGCGCAGGCGGCCGCGGCTCAGCACCGCCAGGGCGGCGGCGGTGAGGACGCCGACGCCAACGAGCACCGGCACCAGCCACGTGAGCTGTCCGGGGTTGTTGTCGAGGACGACCAGCTCGGCGGCCACGCCGGCCGCCACCGCGAGCGGCGCGAGTACGCGCGCCACGCGGTCGCCGGTGAGCAGCTGTGCCGCGCCGGCACCGACGAGTGCGGCGGTGAACGGCGCGAGCTGCGCGATGTAATAGGGGTGGATGATGCCCTGGGCGACGCTCAGCGCGACGACAGTGGTCAGGAAGACACCACCGGTCGCGATCAGCCAGCCGCTGCGGGCGTCGGAACGCCGGAGCCGGCTCGCCACGAGGACGGCGATGCCGCCGACCAGCGCGAGGCCGAGCAGCCAGCCGGCCTGACCGCCGAAGGTTTCGTTGAGCAGGCGAAGCGGCCCCGCCGAGCCACCGAAGAGGCCGCCGCCCCGGATGCCACCGCCGCCACCGCCGACTGCCTGCGGGCCGCCGGCCTGTCCGTCGAGGCGCCCGACGCCGTTGTAGTTCAGGATCAGCGAGAGGATGCTGTTGTCGCTCGTGCCGGAGATCCACGGCCGGTTGGCGGCGGGCGTCAACGCCATGAGCAGCGGCCACGCCCCGCCCACCACGACCATCGCGACTCCGCCGGCGAACAGCTGGCGCAACGCGGCGAGACGGCCGCGCGGGGCCACCCAGAGCCACGCGGCCACCAGGGCGGGTACGACCAGCAGCGCGGCGCTCATCTTGGTCTCGAAGCCCAGGCCGACGCTGACGCCCGCGAGCACGAGCCAGCGGGTGCGGCCGTCCTCGAGGCCCCGAACGACGAACCACAGGGCCGCGACGCAGCAGAGGATCAGCATCGCATCGGGGTTGTTGTGGCGCGAGATCGCCACGGTCACCGGAGTGAGGGCGAGCACGAGGCCGCCGACGAACCCGGCGGTGCGGCCGAAGCGCCGCCGCACGAGGTCGTAGACGAGCGCGACGCTCGCGACGCCCATCAGCGCCTGGGGGACGAGCATGCTCAGCGGGTGGTAGCCGAAGGCCCGCACCGACAGGGCCTGGACCCAGAGCCCCAGCGGGGGCTTGTCGACGGTCATGACGCCGTTGGGGTCGAACGAGTCGTAGAGGAAGTTGTGCCAGCTGGTGCTCATCGAGCGCACAGCGGCGCTGTAGTACTCGTTGGCCCAGCTGTTCTGGTCCAGCGCCCAGAGGTACAGGACCGCGGCGAGGACCATGAGGCCGACGAGCTCGGGGCGCGGCCGCGGGATCGCGGCGGCGCGCGCGCGCAGGCGCTCGCCGGCCGCGGACGCGGGGCCGCCGATGTCGGGGTCGGTCGCGGGGCGGGGCCAGCGGAAGTTAGGCATGGGCTCGAGCCTCCTCGTCGGTTGGCAGTGCGGGGCGGGAGGACCCCGACCGGGTCCGGAAGGTCCATGTCCGGTTCAGCGAGAACATCGCGACGGTCGCCAGCGGGATCGCGACGGCCTGGCCGGCCAGCGCCGGAGCTCGCCCGTGCAAGAGGTCGACGACGCCGACCGTGATCAGCAGGCCGACCACCTGCACCACGAGATATGCGGCGACCTGCCGCCGCGACGCCGGTGGAGCGGAGAAGGTCCACCAACGGTTGAGCAGGTAGCCGTTGACCGCGCCGGCGACGAATCCGCAGGCCGCCGCGACCGGATACGGGACTCCCGCCGCGAGCAGCGCCACGTACACGGCCAGCGAGAGGAGCGTGTTGCTCGCCCCGACGACCACGAACCGTCCGAACTGCTTCGCCACCGGTGACATGGCCGGCGAGATTGCCCGACCATTTCAAGAAAGCGCTAAGGCATGCCTAAGAGCGACGTAGGAGCCGCGACTGGCGCCTTTTCGCCCTCGGGTGTGCCGTCCGGCAGCCTAGGGGCAGCGGCCGAACCGCGCGACCGCCGGGTCGGCGTCGGCGGCGTTCCATGCGTCGGCGTTCGCGCGGCATACGAGCCGTCGCCGCGAGCCGCGAGCCGCCCGGGCCGCTCGGATGTCGAGGAGACGCGGGACGGGATCGATCGGCGTCCCGAAATGGCGGACCTCGAAGTGGAGGTGGGGCGCGGTGGCGCGACCGGTGGCGCCGACATAACCAAGCCGGCTGCCGCCGACGACCGATTCGCCGACCCACGCCGAGATGTGCGACAGGTGGGCGTACCAGCTCTCGAAGCCGAGCCGGTGCCTCACGACGACGAGGTTTCCGTAGCCGCCGGATGTCCAGTCGGCAAACGCCACGACCCCACGCCCGGCGGCGCCGATGGGCGCGCCCGCCCCGGCGAGGAAGTCCACACCCGTGTGCTGGCGGCCGGCGACCCAACCGAAGCCGTCGCCGATCCGCCCGCCCACCGGGCGCAGGAAGCGCACGGGTCCGTCGGGCGTCGCCGACAGCTGACGCCGCCTGAGGGCGGCGAGCGTCGCCCGGCCGGCGAGGCCGTCGACGGCGAGCCCGGCGGCGCGCTGGAAACGCCGGACCGCCTCGTTCGTGTTCGGGCCGAAGCGGCCGTCGAAGCCGCCGGGACCAAAGCCGCGGCCGTTGAGCAGGAACTGGAGCGCGGCCACGTCCCATCCGCGCTGCCCGGTGCGCATTGCCCGCGCCCCGAGTCGCGGACGGCCGCGACCGCCCAACGCCCGGCGGGTCCGTGGACCCGCGATGCCGTCGACGGCGAGGTGCCGGCTGCGCTGAAACCGGCGCACTGCGCCGCGTGTCCAGGCCCCGGATATCCCGTCGACGGGGCCCGCGGGGAACCCGACTCCGCGAAGCGCGACCTGCAGCGCAGCGACGTCGGCCCGACCAGCGCGGGCAGGCTCGACCACCGCGGCAGTGACGACAATGGTCGCCGCCGCGGCCAGCGCGAGCTGGGCCGCACGCCCTGCACGATGCACCGGCGCAGGGTCGCGCACTCGAGCTCGGCCGCCAACCCTTGCCAGCAAGATTGCGTGGGCCGCCCGACCGAGGCCGCGTTACGCTGTCGCCGCAGCGAAGGGCGCGTAGCTCAGTGGGAGAGCGCTCGCTTCACACGCGAGAGGTCGCTGGTTCGAAACCAGCCGCGCCCATCACCGGAAGCCCTGCTCCGAGGCCGTTTTCAAGTCCCGACGCCGGCCACGCCCTCTCTTTTCTGCTCCGCGATGCCGCCGCCAGTGCCCGTTAGTGCCCGAAAACGGCTAGTTCGTGCACCGATCTGAGAAGCCTTCCCTACCGGTCCATCTGCTTATGCTCGGGCGATAGCAGTCCGCCACAAGAAGGGAGGCTCCATGCAGTTTGAGGACATTGCCGAGCATCTGTTCCCCTTGGTCCAGCAGCGTGTCGTTGCTCGGTGCGGGAGCGACGGTCGCCGTGAACCCGGTCGTGTCGTTGGTCGGGTTGGTGTCCCCGCCGTAGCTGACGGTGGCGGCGTTGGCCGTCCCGCCCTGAGCTTCAACGGGCACGCCGGCACCAACAAGATCAAGTTCCAGGGACGCCTGAGCCGAACCAAGCGACTCAGCCCCGGGCCCTACACCCTCACGCTCACCGCGACCGACTCAGCTGGCAACCGCTCCAACGCGAAGGCTACGAGCTTCACGATCGTGCGCGGCTAGACGGCCGCTGGCAGTCGCCGGCGCTTCTGCTTTTCGTCCAGACCGGTAGGCAGCGCGTCTCTTGGGTGCCGCCGGTAGGCGACGCTTTTGCTCGCTGGCGTACGGCAGATGCCGTAAACGGGTTGCTTTCCGCTATGGAGGTGCCGTAGGGTCGTCGTGGCCGTCGCCCCATTATTTGGACAAAGGAGTGTCTGTGGCCTGGAGCGGCAGCATGGTGCGGTGGCCGGGGATCAGGTGGCTGTTTCCTCGATGCCTGTGCGGGCTGGTGATCGTGGCGGCGTTTGGTGCGTGGGCCGCGCCGGCCGACGGTTTCATCTACTGGCCCAACGGAGCCGCGAAGACCATCGGGCGCGCCAATCTCGACGGGGGCGGCGTGGACAACAGCTTCGTGACCACCGCCGACGGGGCCTGCGGGGTGGCGTCGGACGGCACCTACGTCTACTGGACGGGTGGGGTCGGCACCGGGCACGTCGGACGCGCCAGCCTCAACACGCGCGTGGCGGAGAACACCTTCATCGCGACGCAGAGTGATCTGCCGTGTGGGGTGGCGGTCGACAGCGCATACGTGTACTTCAACAACTACTCGGTTCCAGCGATCGGGCGCGCCACCAAGGACGGCAGTAGCGTCAATCAGTCGTTTATCTCCGGCGGCTCGAACCCGCAGCACCCGTCCGTTGACGGGACGCATGTCTACTGGTCGAACAAGGGATTCGGTTGTCCCCCTGGGTGCACGATCGGCCAAGCCAACGTGAGTAACGGGTCAGGCGCGAACCAGAGCTTCGTTACGGGCACCCATGATCCCCCGGGCGGGACGGCGACCGACGGCGCCCACGTCTACTGGGGTAACGGCAACACGATCGGGCGCGTCGACCCCAACGGCAGCGGCGCGAACGGGAGCTTCATCACCACCAACGGCTTCGTGTGCGGCCTGGCGGTCGACAATGGCCACATCTACTGGGCCCACTACGGCGACACCGCGTCTGGCGGTCGGATCGGACGGGCCAACCTTGACGGCACGGGCGTGAACGACAACTTCATCGTCACCGCCGGCAACACGTGCGGGGTCGCGGTCGACTCGCTCACGTCGGCGGGCGGCGGGGGCGGGGGCGGGAGTGGTGGCCTACCGCCCGCACCGAGCTGCGCCTACGGAAACCCCGACTGCGCGACCACCTGCACGAATCAGACGACGCTGCTGGTCACCTGCCCCGACCTCGCTGGTGACGCCGGCCTCTGCCTGGGCCAGCTCTACCCACAGTGCCTCCACCCCGTCGTCCCGCGGACGATCTGCGAGTCTGGAGGGGTCTGCACCGACGACACCCCAGGCGGGCGCGCGGCAGTCGGCTCGTGCGCGAGCATGGGCCAGGCACTCCCCGAGTGCAACGCGCCCAGGCGAGAAGTCCCGACCCAGTGCCACTCGGGCAACACGCTCGGGCTCGCTCCTCAGCCGGGTCAGGTTTGCTGGTCCGGGCCAGGATCGCCGGGTCCGATCACCAACTGCCCGCCGCCGAGCTCCTTGGTGACCCCGGCGTGCACCGGCTCGGCGACCGTTAGGGCGACCAGCGCCTCGCAGGGCGCTACCGCTACCGCCACGCGCCGACGGGGTGGCATTCCATTGACCGTGACGGTCGACTGCCCGAAGGTGCTCGCAAAGCCGCGCTGCAGGGGCACGATCGCCGTCGACGGCCTGCGCTCGAGCCTCCTGCGGACGCTCACCAAGCAGGCCCAGTTCTCGGCCGGCACCTACAGGTTCTTCGTCCCGGGCCTGGCGGCGTTCGCGGGTCCCTTCGAGAAGAAGGCCAACGCGATCACCAGGGACGCTCTCGGCGGCACCAAGCTCCCGAAGGCGGTCGGGACCGCCGCCATCGTTGCGAAGCTTGGCCGGTCCGACCCCCAGACGAAGAGCTACGCCGCGTCGCTGCAGCGTGCCGTCAACGAGTACCGCAAGCTCGCAGGCCGGCCCAACAAGCGCCGCGGATCGAAACGGGCAGAAGCGAGCCGCACCACGACCACGTTCAAGCGCTTCAGCCTCAACTCCAGCCGCAAGCGGGTGCGGATCCGGATCATGCTCTCGGCCGCGACCGTTCAGCTCCTGCGGCGCGACGCCGCCAACCGCGGCCGCGCGCCGGTCCGCGTGATCGTCTCATTCAAGGCCACCCCGCGGCCAGTGGTGCGGTTCGTGGATCTGGCTCTGGCGGTGCGGTAGCTGATACGACGAGAGGTGCGAGCAGAGTAAGCGTCACCCTCCCCGGCGGTTCAAGGCGTCTCGCGCGCCCAGCGCACGATGTCGCCGGACCCCGTGATCACCTCGCCGCCATCAAGGACAAGGATCGGGACCGCTCGCTGACCGCTGATCTTCTCGATCTCGGCGCGATCGCGCGCGCGGTTCGGCAGCGTCCAGAACTTCAGCGCCCCGCCCTTGACCTGCTTCATCTCGTAGGCGTGCCCGGCCTCGTCGAGCGCCTTCGCGGCCTTGGCGCACGGATGCCCGAGCGCAACGAGCGACTTGCCGTCGGTACAGGTGTAGAGAACCACGTCTCCTCCGTTCGGTCGTTGGCGTCCGCGCGGTCCCTGGCCCTGCGACATCGCCCGCCCAGTATCTCCGCTGGCTCCTGCGACACGGCTACTCCCGCAGCCCCACGGCTTCGAGGGCCTGCTCGCGGGTCGCGTATTCGCGGCCACTGAAGGCCTTACCGTCACGAAAGGTCCAGACCACGCCGAGGCGCATATCGATTTCGGCTTCACTTTCTTTCATACGTGCGATGACGTGGAGCACGGCCACGACCCGGTCCCCGATCTCCATCAGCTCCTCGACCTCGGCGCGAAAATCGTCGAACATCTCGACCCACTGTCCGTAGTAGCGGCGCATCGCGTCGTGGCCGCTGAAGACCCCGATGTCGTCTGGCGCGCCCTCGATGGCCCGATGATCGATCTCAGGGTGCATGAACTCGAGCATGCCCTCTGGACCGGCGCGGGTGAAGCCCTCGTACATCTTGCGGATGATCTCGACGTTCTCCTGCGACATCGCCTACTCCCGCAGCCCTACGGCTTCGAGGGCCTCTCGCCATCCGAGAAAGGCGCGGACGGTGATGACCTGACCGTCTTGCAGCCGACTGTGCACGGCGAACTCTTGGTCGAGATCAAGGTGGCTGGCGCCCCCACGCATCTTCACGCGGCCGAGCCAGAGAACGGAATCCCCAAGATCACGGACTTGGTCTTCCTCGAACTGAAATAAGTCCCAGGTCTGCCACACCGCAGCGAAACCGCTGGCCACCTCGTCACGACCTCGATAGACGGTGCGCTCCACCGCCGCAGGACCGGCAGGCATCCATTCGACATCGGGCGCCGCGTAGCTGAGCCAGAGGTCAGCGTCATGCTGATTCCACGCCTCGATCCCCTTCCGCACAATCTCCACGTTTTCCGACGACACAGCTACTCCCGCAGCCCCACGGCTTGGAGGGCCTCGGTCCGGTCGAAGTACTCCTCCCAGCGGTAAGCCCTGCCCTCTCGGAAGCGCCAGACCTGCCAGGACTCCTGGGTCGTCTCCACTCCGCTGCCACGTCCCCGCACCTTCATCTCGATGCCGTTGAAAACGGATTCTTCGGTGTGCTGG
>DASYIJ010000276.1:0-10440 GCA_035997675.1 Solirubrobacteraceae bacterium | reverse complement strand
TACATCCCCTAGTCAGCCCGGCGGCGCCGCGATCTCCGGCGTGTCCGGCGCACGGCCGTAGGCCTCCTTCATCCCGGCCGAGAGGGCATCGACCTGCTCGCGCAGGCCCCGCACCTGCTCGGCCAGCTCGGTCTGGTCCTCTTCCTCGGAGGCCACGCTCATGCGCACCAGCTGCGAGTTGACCGTTCCCAGCGAGGCGACGAGCTGCTCAATGCGCGAGTAGAAGCTGGTGAGCTGGCCCTGGAGGTCGGTGAGCGCGTTGCGCTGGTCCGTCAGCGCCCTGGAGATCGCCTGGGCGGACGGGTCCGCGGAGCCCTGGAGCTGGGCGAGGCGGCCGTCGATCGCGTTGAGGTCCTGCGTGGCGAGGTAGTCGTAGATCCGCTGCGCCCGCTGGGCGATCAGCTCCACCGCCCGGACCAGGGAGTCCACCTCGCCGCCGACCTCGGCGAACGACAGGTCGGAGTGCGCGATCGTGTCCTGGATCCGGACCTCGCAGTCGCGGGCCGCCTGCACCTGCTGCCCGATCGGTCCGGCCAGCGTCCGCACGTCGAGCCGCTTCGCCTTCGAGACGCCGCCGCGGTCGCCGTAGAGGCGCTTGCCCACCTTCTCGGCCTCGCCCTCGTCGAAGAAGGTCAGCACGGCCAGCACGGCGTACACGGCGACCGCCACCGCGACGAGCCACGTGACCCCGATCAGCAACCCGGCGACGGCGACCGCCGCGGGCACCACGACGTTGACCGGCTTCGTCAGCGCGTTGACGAACAGGCCCCGCCGCAGGTCGGTCCGCGTGACCTGTTGGCGCTGGTCGGCCATCAGAAGAACGACGAGATCGAGCGGTAGACGGACTCGATCTGTTTGGGATCGCCGGCGTATTCCTTCCCGCCGGAGGCCGACGCGATCTGCGTGAGCACGTCCTGGTTGGCCGCCGAGCCGTAGGCGATCGTGTAGACGCGGATTGCCATTCCTTCACTCGTCGCCTGTCGCTGGAGCGCGGAGACGACCTGGTTGGAGCTCGTGCTGCTCTGGTTGTCCTCCCCGTCGGTGAGGACGACCACGGCGTTGATGCGGCTGGCGTCCTTGAGCTTCTGGACCTCCTGCACTCCGGCCGTGGTGGCGTCGTAGACCGCCGTCTGGCCGTCCGGGAACAGCCCGTTGACCGCGGTGAGCAGCTTCGTGCGGGAGCTGCCGAACGGGCTGATCGGCGAGAGGCGGAAGACCTTGTCGTTGAACGTGATCAGGCCCACGCGGTCGTTCGGCGAGAGCTGGGACAGGAACACGCGCAGCCCCTGCTTGGCCTGGTCGAGCTTGTTCTCCTCGCTCATGGAGCCCGACGTGTCGACCACGAGCGCGATGTTCGCGGGCTTGCGGTCCGAGCGCCACGTCGTCTTGACCTTGGCCAGCACCCGCGGCTCGGGCAGCGACAGCAGGCGCGTCGGCTGGTTGGGGTCGGCCCCGTGGGCGGCGTCGATCGGCGCCGCCGTCCTGCCCGCGCCCTCGCGCGGGCGAAAGCCCTGGCTCGCGGCCAGGGTGGGGCTGATACGGCTGCCGAGCCAGTCGGCGAACACCCTGGCCGCCGCCTTCTGCTGGTCGGTGACCCACGGCGCCTGCAGCGTGATCAGCGGGTTGTCTGAGTAGAAGGTGCCCTCGGCCGGATAGATGCCCACGAGCTTGGTCCCGGCCCCGCCGCGCTTCTGGTTGAAGTCGATCAGGGTGGCCTCCTCCATCGCCACCGCCGAGGCATAGGCCGGCCCGTAGCGGCGCAGCTGATCCGCGAAGAACAGGGTGGTGTCGCCGTAATGGATGATCGAGCGCTCGATGGCCTGGATCTTGCGGCGCACCTCCGGGCGGTCGACGTCGGCGAGGGTCAGCCCCTCCTTCTTGCCGGTCACGGCGGAGTACTCGGCCGCAACGGCCGAGAGCCCCGAGGTCGAGAAGTCGGGATTGGTGTGCCCGAGCTTGAAGCGCCCGTACTCGGGATGACCGTAGGCCCCCAGCCCGCGGCGGTCCAGCGCGAGCCTGAGCACGTCGGCGAAGCCGATCGGCTTGCGCGGCCAGCCGAGCGCCCGCGCCAACGGCTCCCACATGGCGATCAGCAGCGGCGTGCGCACGATCGACGGGTTGGTGTCGGGCACCCATGACCGGTCGCCCTCGAAGTTCAGGAGCCGGCCCCACAATGACGAAGCGGGCGACCACAACACCGGCTGCAGCTGGCGCTTGGCGATCTTCGTCTCGGCGTCGCCCGACGAGACGACCTGGCCGTCGATGAACACGGGCCTGCCGGCGGAGCGCCGGCCCTCCGCGTTGAACTTCTCGATCAGGGGCTGGATCAGCTTCTGCTTCTCGGGCGAGTACGCGAAGGAGACGCGGATGGCGTCGCTCGCCGGTTTCGTGGCCGAGCCGCCGCCCGTGCCCGACTTGCCCTTTCCGCCGCCGCTGCCGGCGGTGACGACGATCGCGATCAGAACCGCCGCGACGGCCAGGACGATGACGGCGGTGCGTGCCTTCACCCGGCGGATGCTACGGCGTCGCGCCGGCGGCCCATGTGGCTCACTTGAGGTAGCGCGAGATCTCGGCTGAGTGCTTCTTGCCGAGCTTCGTCTGGTTCGGGTACCAGCCGATCCCGTTCGCCAGGATGAGCGCCGTGGCGGGCAGCGAGGTCACGAACAGCAGCACCGTGACGGCCAGCGTCGCGCGTTTGAGCGATCGCGATGCGCTCAGCGCGGCGAGCGGAAGCAGCCACATCACGTACCAGGGCACCACCCAGGACAGCGACAGCAGCAGGGCGAACACGGCCCACCCCGCCATGTCCATCCAGTCCGCGCCGTGCCAGGTTCGCCACAGCAGGTACACGGTCACCCCCGCGAGCACCACCGGCGCGATGATCTGCATGCCCGCTGTGGCGCCGCCGAATCCGAGCATGAGGCCGAGCAGGTTGAGCGCGCCGAGCGGTGAGACGAGCGTGGTCTGGGGGCCCAGCGAGGGCACGACGGTCCCGAACACCGTGAGGCTCACCGCGATGAGCACGCCACCCGTGACGGCCGCACCGAGCAGCGCCCGGCGCCGGTCGGGGCTGCCGACCACCGCGAAGGGGAGGATCACCACGGCCGTGGCCTTCATCCCCGCCGCGATGACCATCGCCGCCGCGCCCCGCGCCGCGTGCGCGTTGATCACCAGCAGGATCCCGGCGAGCACCGCGAGCATGATCAGGAAGTCGTTGTGGAAGCCGCCGAGCCCGAACACGAGGAGCAGCGGGTTGAAGGCGACGAACACGAGCGCGGGAACGGCGGGGCGGCGCAGGCGCAGCGCGGTGCGCCAGACGAGGTACAGGCTGCCCAGCGACGCCCCCATCAGCAGGATCTTCAGCGTCCAGTAGCTGGGCTTGAAGTCCAGCGGGACGAGCGCGTACGTGAACAGCGTGAACAGCGGGCCGTACGGGCTCGAGAGGTGATGCCAGGTCGCGTAGTGGTAGCTGGGGTCGCCGCCGGCGTCACCCGGCACGGCCGTGAACGGATTGAGGCCGTGCAGCGTCCCCAGGCGCGCGTAGTCGATGTAGTTGAAGATGTCGGTCAGGAGCAGCGGCGGTCCGAGCACGATCACGATGTGGGTGGCGACGATCGCGCCCACGGCCCAGCGCAGGGGCACGTGCCGGCCCGCGGCGACGAGCAGCGCGTAAGCGCCGGCCATCAGCACGATCAGGACGCTGAAGAGCGCCGCGAGGGTGTCGTGGTCGCGGGTCAGCCCACCGGCGAGGCCGCGGAACGGACCCACCATCCAGGTGCCGAAGCCGCCCTTCGCCGGCGGGACGAGGGACGAGCGATGCGCGGAGCCCACGACGACGATGGCCACGGCGCCCACGACGATCAGCGCGAGCGCCGCGAACACGGTCGCGCGCCGCTCGTACCAGCGACCCGGGCCGCCGTCCGGTTCGGGCGGCGAGGCCTCGGGCGGGCGAAGCTCCGGCAGTCCCGGCGGCGCCACGGCGCCCTCGGGCTCGGTGACCGTGGCGGAAGCCACCAGCGTTCCGTCGCTGCCGCGCGGGCGGGGCCAGAACGGCACGGTCGACCTACTCCCGCTCCACCGCTGCCGTCAGCGAGGCCGGCGCCGGCGCCGGCGAGATCGCGCCGGGTGGTTGGACGGGCTCCTTCTTCACGCGTCGGGCCGCACGCCAGCGGTCCCACGCCCTCACGAGAGCGAACGCCATCACCGCGTAGACCCAGCCGAGCAGGATGTCGAACACGTAGTGCTCGCCCGAGTACACGAGCGTGAACGACATGGCGAGGGGATAGGCGACGAGCAGCACCCGCCAGTACCAGTGCGCGCCCGCCCAGAAGAAGAGCAGGAACAGCAGTGGGTAGGCCGCGTGCAGCGACGGGACGGCGGCGACCTGGTTGAAGAAGCCCGACCCGTTCTCGACGAGCGAGTTGGCCACCTGGATCCCGAGGTCGTTCCACACGTCTACGTTGACGATGCGGCGCACCGGCTCGAGGTGATGCTGCATCGCCGCCATCCACGGCGGCACGGCCGGGAACGCGACATAGGTGATGAAGCCGAACGTCGCCAGCGTCAGCACCATGCGCCGGAACTCGCGGAAGCGCTGGTAGGCGAAACGCCACAGGACGGCGGCGATCAAGAGCGTCGCGAAGTAGTGCGTCATGTAGACGCCCCACACGATGTAGTCGAACCACGCGACCTGGCCGGCGGTGTTGAGCGCGGCCTGCAGGCGGACGGTCGGGACCGGGTCGCCGAACAGGAAGCGGTCCGCATTGATCTGGGGTGCGACGTGCGGGACCGTGCCGAGCTTCTCCGAGAAGAACCGCGACAGGTCGTAGAGCACGAGCCACGCGGCGAACGGCAGCCAGTCGAAGATCAGTCCGCGAACCCACCGCTTGAGGTCGGACACCGAGAGCGCCAGCAGCCCGACGAGGACCCACAGGAACAGCAGGTCCCGCGAGAGAAACAGCCCGTTGACCGCGATGAGCGCCACCGTGACCGCGATGAACAGCCCGAAGCTGAGCACCGTGAGCCAGCGGCCTCGCAGGACCGCCCGAGGCGACCATGAATGGCGCGCGCTGTGAACCTGGGCCTCTGGCATGTTCATGGCGAACGGCCCCGAGCGGCGGGGCCCGCGTCGGGGACCCCGGCCGGGGCCGGAGAGGGGTAACACTGTACGAGAATGGCCGTGTGCGATCTCCGCTGACCACCCGAACCATCGCGCTCGGCGCGGTCGTCGCCGTGCTCGTCGCCGCCGGATTCGTGGTCGTGGCCTCGAGCGCGCGCGAGGCCCGGCGCTCCTCCGACGCCGCCCAGCGCGCCCAGTCGGTGACCGTCAGCGCGATCGCGCTGGGCGAACTGGCCGACCGCCTCGACGCCGCGCTGCGCGGTTACCTGCTTGGCAACCAGCCGCGCTTCCTGAAGCCCTTCGAGACGGCCCGGGCGGCGCTGCCGGCCGCGCAGCTGGCCCTGGACCGCGCCGTGACCGCGAAGGACGAGCGCGCCGCACTGACGGCCGCCGGCCGCGATCTGGCGGCATATCAGCGCGACTTCGCTCCGCGCGCGATCCGCGCCGCGCGAACCGAGCCCAACCCCGCGGCCGAGGTGGCCCTGGACGACGAGAGCACCGCACGGCTGAGCGCTCTCGACCGCGACCTCGGGCGATTGGTGGCCATCGCGCGGGCCCGGGCCGCCGCCCAGTCGCGCCGCGCCCACGACGACGCGGGGGCCACGATCACGGCCGGCCTCGTGGCGGCGGGCGCCGCACTGCTGCTGATCGCGCTGTGGGCGCTGTACGAGACGCGGTCGATCGTCCTGCCGCTCCGCCGGCTCGCGGCGGCAGCGCGGCGCATGGGCCGCGGCGAGCTCGACGCACGCGTGCCGCCGACCGGGCGCGGCGAGGCGCGCGAGGTCGCCGAGGCGTTCAACGCGATGGCCGCGGCGCTGGAGAGCCGCTCCGCCGAGCTCTCGGCCGAGCAGCGCGTCAAGACCGCCGTGCTCGACGCCACGCCGGACGCGATCGGGCTGTTCGACGCCGACGGCGCCGCGGTCGTCGAGAACACCCCCATGCGCGCGTTGCGCGAGGAGCACGGCAACGCCGTGCCGGCCGGCGCGGCCGGGTCACCCGACGCCGAAACCGAGCTCCGGGACGAGCTCGCGCTGGGCCGCGCGGGGTCGGACCGCGCCTTCCTGCGCTACGCCGCACCGGTGCACGACGCCCGCGGGACCGCGATCGGGCGGCTCGTCGTGCTGCGCGACGTGACCGCCGAGCGCGAGAGCGAACGCATGAAGGACGAGTTCTTCGCGCTGGTGTCGCACGAGCTGCGCACCCCGCTGACCGCGATCATCGGCCACGTCGAGCTGCTGCTCGCCGACGCGCCGCCGGACGGCGAGGACCGCCACTCGCTCGAGGTCGTCGGGCGCAACGCGGCGCGCCTGCTGCGGCTGGTGGGCGACCTGCTGTTCGTGGCCCAGGTGCAGGCCGGTGCCCCGAGCATCGTCGCCGGCGACGTCGATCTCTCCGCCCTCGCCCACGAGGCCGTCGACGCGGCGCGACCGGCGGCCGAGCAGGCCCGCGTCACCTTGACGCTGCGGGCGGAGCCGGTCCCGAGCTGCCGCGGCGATCGCGATCGCCTGGCTCAGGCGCTGGACAACCTGCTCTCCAACGCCATCAAGTTCACGCCGCCCGGGGGCGACGTCGAGGTGCGCCTGCGCGCGGAGGGCGAGCGTGCGGTCCTCGAGGTCGCGGACACGGGCATCGGGATCCCGGCCGGCGAGCAGGGCCGGCTGTTCGAGCGATTCTTCCGCGCCTCGAGCGCGACCGAGCGCGCGATCCCCGGCATCGGCCTCGGCCTCACCATCGTGGAGGCGATCGTGAAGGGCCACGGCGGCCGGATCGCCGTCGCCAGCCCGCCGGACGGCGGCGCGACCTTCTCCGTCGAGCTGCCGCTGCGTGCATCGGCGCCGGCGGAGCCGCCCGCTCCGGGGCGCGCGGGGGCGGCGCCCGGCGCGTGAGGAGAAAGGCGCGCGCTCGCGCCGCGAGCGCGACCAACTCGTCCTCGACAAGGTGCCGGTGCATGCCGTCACGGTGACGCGCACGCGAGGCCGCCGTGGGGGAAGCTGGTATGAAAGCGGCATGACGCACGCCCGGGTGCTGGTCGCGGAGGACGACGCCGACGTGCGCGAGCTGGTGTGCACGATCCTGCGCCGCGCGGGCCACGACACGTCCGAGGCGGCCGACGGCCAGGAGGCGCTGCGGTCCCTGTATGACGTTCGTCCCGACCTCGTGATCCTCGACGTGGCCATGCCCGAGCTGGACGGCTTCCAGGCTCTCGAGCGGATCCGCGACCTGTCCGATGTGCCCGTCCTGATGCTGACCGCCCGCGACACGGAGATGGACAAGGTCCGCGGGCTGCGGGGCGGCGCCGACGACTACGTGACCAAGCCATTCGGCCGCGCCGAGCTGCTCGCCCGCGTCGACGCATTGCTGCGGCGCACCGCCGGGCGGACCGACGGGCCCGAGGGTTACGCGGACGGTCTGGTGCGCGTCGACTTCGCGCAGCGCACCGTCGAGGCCGCGGGGCAGGACCTGCGACTCACGCCGCAGGAGTTCCGGCTCCTGGCGGCGTTCGTGCGCCACCCGGGGCAGGTGCTCTCGCACGAGCAGTTGCTCGAGCTCGTCTGGGGCGACGCGTACGCCACCGCGCGCGACCAGGTCAAGCTCTACGTCGGCTACCTGCGGCGCAAGCTGCGCGCGGTCACCGACACCGAGCCGATCGAGACGGTGCGGGGGTTCGGCTACCGGTACCGGCCGCCGACCTGAGGCTCTTCACGTCGACATGACGACGCCCGACCAGACTCGATGGAGGCGGTGTGCCGGGCCGGGCGTCGTCGTGTCAACGAACCTGCGCGTTGCAGGATCGACGACGCGCGCATGCGGTCGGTCGCAAGCTCGTATGCGGGGCGTATGAGGCCGATCGCTACGCTTGACGGCACGGTGAACGACGAGCAGAAGCCGCTCGAATTGATCCTCGCTCGCAACCTCCTGTCGAGCATCTCCACCCCGGGGTTCCTCGTCGACGAGCACAACGAGCTGGTCTTCTACAACGACGCCGCGGCGGAGCTGCTCGGCAAGCGCTTCGAGGAGGTCGGCCGGCTTCCGGCCGAGGAGTGGAGCGCGATGTTCGGCCCGTTCGACGACGGGGGCGAGCCGATTCCGGTGGAAGAGCTGCCGCTGGTCGTGGCGCTGCGCCACAACCGTCCCTCCTACGCGCGCCTCCACGTCCACTCGCTCAACGACGAGCGCCACGAGATCGAGGTCGCCGCGCTTCCGCTCGTAGCCAACGCCGGCGGCTTCCGCGGCGCGCTGGCGATCTTCTGGCCGATCCACGACGGGGAGGGAACGGCGGCGTGAAGATCAAGATCTGGGGCGCCCGCGGTTCCATCCCCTCGCCCGGGCCGGAGACGCTGCGCTACGGCGGCAACACGTCGTGCGTGCAGGTGACGCTGTCGGACGGGACGATCATCGTCCTCGACGCCGGCACCGGGATCCGCAGTCTCGGGCTCGCGCTGGCCGGACCGGTCCCGCGCATCAACATCCTGCTCACCCACCTGCACCTGGACCACATCCAGGGCCTCATGTTCTTCGCGCCCGCGTTTCGGCCCCAGTCGGAGATGTCGATCTGGGGACCCGAGGCGCCGGAGGCCTCCCTGCGCGACCGCATCGCGCGCTACATCTCGGCGCCGCTGTCGCCGGTGGAGATCCGCGAGCTTCCCTGCGACGTCCGGTTCATGGACGCGCCGCACGTCGAATGGGACATCGGCCCGGCCCGGATCCGCGCCGCATCGGTCACCCACCGCGGCCCGACGCTCGGCTACCGGATCACCGAGGGCGACACCTCGCTCTGCTACATCCCGGACCACGAGCCCGCGCTCGGCACGACCCTCGGCGACCTCGATCGGGCGTGGATCTCCGGGTACGACCTGGCCTGCGGCGCTTCGCTGTTGATCCACGACTGCCAGTACACCGACGGCGAGTACCCCGACCACGTCGGCTGGGGGCACTCCCGCATGACCGATGCGCTCATGTTCGCCCACCGTGTCGAGGCCGAGCGGCTCCTGCTCTTCCACCACGATCCGCTGCACACCGACGACTTCCTCGACGTCCTGCATGGTTCCGCGATGACGGGCTGGGACGCGCTGGGAGGAGACTCGGCCTGCCTCGAGATGGGGGCCGAGCGCCGAGAGATCGAGTTGGCGCCCGCTCAGGCGAGATAGCCCCTACGCCGGTCGTCGATCCGGCGCTCGCGGCGGCCGATCCTGATATCACCCGACGCATGAACGGTCTCGTTCGGATGGGCGTCGGAGCGGCGCTCGCCGCGGCGGCGCTGCTGATCGCCGCGTCCGCGGCCATGGCCGCGCCGATCCCCGAGGGTCCGGGCGCCGGGAGCCTGCCGGTCTACTCGGGCGCGCCGGCCACGGCGGAGCCGGTGGGCGCCAGCCAGCCGCCTCGGCATCCCTTCATGGCGCCGAACGAGCGCTCCAACCTCCACGACGACGCCTACCAGACCGACACCTACCGGACCCTCGGCCCGCTGGGGAAGGACGTGCTCAAGCAGGACACCTTCCTGACCATGGGCGAGTGCGCGTCGATCACCTTCGACCGGCGAGGGCGGATCGTCGCCGTGTGCGTGTCGGTGGCCGGGCCGACTCTGGCGATGATCGATCCCAACACGCTGGATGTCCTCGCCACGTACGCGCTGCCCCCGCGCGATCCCTCCACGCTGGCCAACCTCTTCACCTCCTTCGGCGGGGGCGGCTACTTCTATCTCGACGACCGCGACCGGGCTGTGATCCCCACAACGTCGCACCACATCCTCGTCGTGGGCGAGACGTCCGGGACCGGCTTCGCGCTGGAGCACGACTACGACGTCAGCGGCGTCGTGGGCTCGGGCGACTCGATCCTCTCCGCCCTGCCCGACTGGTCAGGGCGGCTCTGGTTCGCGTCGGCCAAGGGGTTCGTCGGCACCGTCGACCCCGGCACGGGCGCGGTGAAATCGTTCGCCACCGGCGAGGCGATCGGAAACTCGTTCGCCGTCGACGAGACCGGCGGCGTCTACATCGTCTCCGACGGCGCGCTGTACCGGTTCGACGCCGCCGCCGACGGAACGCCCTCGGTGACGTGGCGCGCGACCTACGCCAACATCGGGATCGCCAAGCCCGGCCAGACCGAGAAGGGCTCGGGAACGACGCCGACCCTGATGGGGAAGGACTACGTCTCGATCACCGACAACGCCGACCCGATGGACGTTGTCGTGTTCAAGCGCGCCCGCAGCGTCAGCGGCAGCCGGCTGGTGTGCACGCAACCCGTCTTCGGCAAGGGCGCGAGCGACACTGACCAGTCGCTGATCGGCACCGACACCTCGATGGTGGTGGAGAACAACTACGGCT
>DASYIJ010000262.1:0-1815 GCA_035997675.1 Solirubrobacteraceae bacterium | reverse complement strand
CGGAGGCTTCACCGAGTTCGTGCCGCTCTCGTTCATCCCGTTCCACACCCTCCTGGGTCGGACCCACGGCATCGAGGAGATCTCACGCGAGGAGAACCTCAAGCACACGGCCGTCTTTCGCCTGGCCCTCGGCCGCAGCGTTCCGAGCCTGCAGGCGAGCTGGGTGAAGATGGGGCTCGACGCCGCCACCGAGGCGCTCCGCTGGGGCGTCAACGACCTGGGCGGCACGCTGATGGAGGAGAACATCAGCCGCCTCGCCGGCTCCTACCACGGCGTGCGCCTGGACCCGCCGGAGCTGATCGCCGCCGCCCACCGCGCCGGCCGCCCCGCCGCCGAGCGCACGACGCTGTACGACATCCGCCGGCGCCACGAGCTGCCGGTGGCGGCCTAGGCGACGCGGCTACCGGCGCGTGCCGGCCTCGGCCTGGGGCCGGGCGGCGGCGAGCAGCTCGTCGCGCGCCGCCAGCTTGACGCGCGGGCGCTCCTCGCTGCGGCCGCGCTCGAGCTCGTGGGCGTCGATCGCCCGCCAGCCCTCGACGGTGACGAGGTCCGGCCGGCGCTGATCGAGCAGTCCATCGATGCGCTCGCGAGCGGAGTCCGGCGGGTCGGGCAGCCCTCCGGCCCGCAGGTCCTCGACCAGGCAGCCGACCGTCTCCTCGGCGTCGCGCTTGTTGGTCCCGAGGATCCCGGTGGGCCCGCGCTTGATCCATCCCACGGTGTAGACGCCCGGGAGCGGCTCGCCGTCCGGCGTGCGCACGCGACCGCGCTCGTTGGGAAGCACGAAGCGCCGCTCCTCGAAGGGGACGCCGGGCAGAGGCACCGCCTGGTAGCCGACCGAGCGCAGGACGAGGCCGCACTCGATCGTCTCCACGTCGGAGTCCAGCGGGCGCGCTCGCAGGCGGCCGTCCTCGGCCCGGACGATCTCGTTGCGGCGGACATCGATCGATTCGACCCGGCCGCTCCCGCGGATCTCCACGGGAGAGCGCAGGAAGCGCAGCTCGATGTGGCGAGCGGCCTCGGGACGCGGGGCCCAGCCCGCGAACTCCCGAAGCTGCTCCACGTTCTTGCGCGCGGTGAAGGTGCCCTCCTCGGCCAGCCACTCGCGTGACAGGGGGTCGAGCGCGACGTCGTCGCCGTCGACCCGGATCTCGACCTCGTCGAGGTGCCCCAGCTCCCGCAGCTCGGCGCTCGTGAACGCCACCTGGGCGGGGCCGCGGCGCCCGAGCACGACCACCTCCTCGATGCGGCTCTCGCGCAGCGCCTCGAGGGCGTGATCGGCCACGTCGGTGCGCTCCAGCTCGCGCGCGCTCAGCAGGAGCATGCGCGTCACGTCGGCGGCGACGTTGCCGGCCCCTATCACCACGGCCCGGCTCCCTGACAGGTCGAACTCGAGGTCGCGGTAGTCCGGGTGGCCGTTGTACCAGGCGACGAATTCCGTGGCGGCCCAGCTTCCCGGCAGGTCCTCGCCGGGAATCCCCAGCGACTTGTCGGTCTGGGCTCCCGTGGCGTAGACCACCGCCGTGTAGTGGTCCATCAGCTCGGCGTGCGAGAGGTCGACTCCGACCTCCACGTTGCCGAGGAAACGGCATCCGCGGGCGAGCGTCTCCCGGTCGAACGTGTCCTGGAGCCGCTTGATCTCCTGGTGGTCGGGGGCGACCCCGCCGCGGAGCAGCCCCCACGGCGTGGGCAGCCGCTCGAACAGGTCGATCTCGACGTCGCCTCGGGCCCGCAGCAGGCGGGCGGCGGCGAACGCCCCCGCCGGGCCGGCGCCGACGATCGCAACCCGTGGGGCCATCAGGCGGCGGTGCGCTCGGC